>NZ_JAZHLJ010000069.1:0-18362 GCF_036549495.1 Aurantimonas sp. C2-5-R2 | reverse complement strand
TCGCTCAGCAAAAACAAACCAGCCATCAGAACCTCCTTGACGGAAACCCTGAATCACAGATCAAGAGAAATTAATAGGTCCTGAGCCTAGAATACCGCTCGTGCAGAGGTGTTCGCTTGAGCGTGCGCTCAGGCGGAATATAATTCCGCAACAATTGGAAAATGTCCGTCACCTTCAATTCGATGACATGATAGCCTTTCCGTTGAAGGTGGTCGCGAAAAGACGAGACGACCGGCGCGATGTCCGTACCGATCGGCGCAACGAAACCAAAGATCAGCTCCGGCAACTTTATTCGTGGGAGAATCATTGATGATGGTGCACACTTCGTTAAGAGGATATCACCGATAATAGGCATGCTAATGGAGGCGCAAATGGCAGGCTTACGACCTCAGAAGCGTTCTCGTGAGGAGATCGAACAATCGAACAGCTCCTTTATCAATGCCCACGCTGCCTTTTATGACGACTGGTTGGATGGAGCTTTAGCACAGAGGAGCTCTCATTTTCAGTTCGCAGCCGCACCTGAAGAGAATGCTGCTCCAGAAAATCCCGAACGAACAGAATCAATACAGCCACCGGAGAGCGATTAGCTGAAACAGCTTGAGAACCGCATCGCTGTGCCCGGCTGATCTCGGCAGCCTGCCTGCCGCTTGTTCCCGCGCGATCTCCGGGGTACCCAGAAGCAAGTGGAAGCTGCTCTCGAAGCTCGCCACATAGGCTTCGGCTTGGTCGACCGACCATGTTCGCGCCGTGTAGCGCCAGATGCTGCCGACGTCGGCCTCCGCTTTTGTGGCGTCAGCCGGTATTCGGCCAGCCTACCGGCCGGCATCGTCCTCACGCATCGCCCTGAGGAAACCTTTGAAGTCGAAAGGCCGGGCAGGCCCGCTTTCCAGACCTTCCGTCACCAGCGCCTGCAGTTCGTCGATCGCATTCTGGCGGTCCTGGTCCCGCCGGATCAGGTCGCGCACATAATCGCTGGCGTTGCTGTAGCGCCCGTCTTCCGTCTGACGTTCCACCCAGGCCTTCATCGGATCAGGCAGCGAGACGTTCATTGTGGCCATGAATGAGCCTTCGAACCATTTTCAGGAACATGAAGCAAGATGGCAATGATTGTCAAAGATTGCCATTGTTATCGACGCTTCCATCTAGAAACCAGGAACTCTGCGCGGCACCCTAGCCGGGCGAAGAGGTCGCCCCTCCCCCGCTACCGCCGCGGGTTCAGCCCAAAGCTCTGGTAGCCCTTGCCCATCACCGGCTTTTTCGACGAGATCACCCGCGAATTGATGCCGTTCCAGCCGATCTCGCCGGACAGGCGCGCATATTCGATCTTCGGGCAGCGATCCATGACGACGGTGAGCCCCGCAGCCTCGGCTCTTGCCGCGGCCTCCTCATGGCGGATGCCGAGCTGCATCCAGATCACCTTCGGCTTCGGATCGAGCGCCAGCGCTTCGTCGACGATCCCCGGCACGGCGTCGGAGCCGCGAAAGATGTCGACCATATCGATCGGCTCTGGAATGCTCTTCAGATCGGCGTAGCAGCGCTGGCCGAGCAGATCCTGACCGGCCAGGCCCGGATTGACCGGAATGACGCGGTAGCCTTTGGCCAGCAGGTATTTCAGCACGAAATAGGACGGCCGCACGGTCTTGGCGCTGGCGCCGACCAGCGCGATGGTCTTCACACGGTCGAGAATGTCGCGGATCGTCGCGTCGGAATAGGTGAGCAGGGCAGCGCTCATTCGCCGGTCCATTCGGGTTTGCGCTTTTCCAGAAATGCCCCGATCCCCTCCTCGGCATCGCGGGCGAGCATGTTCTCGGTCATGACGCTGGCGGCATAGTCGTAGGCGTCGGCGAGCCCCATCTCGGCCTGCTTGTAGAAAGCCTCCTTGCCGATCTTCACCGTCACCGGCGATTTCGAGGCGATGGTGGTGGCGTATTTGCCGACGATGGTGCCGAGATATTCCGGCGGCACGACCCGGTTGATCAGACCGAATTCGCGGGCGGTGCGCGCGTCGATCGTCTCGCCGGTGAGCAGCATTTCCATGGCGTGCTTGCGGGTCAGATTGCGCGACAGCGCCACCATCGGCGTCGAGCAGAACAGGCCGATATTGACGCCCGGCGTGCAGAAATGCGCCTCCTCCGAGGCGATGGCGAGATCGCAGGAGGCAACGAGCTGGCAGCCGGCCGCCGTCGCGAGTCCGCCCACCTCGGCGATCACCGGCGTCGGATGGCGGACGATCGCCTGCATCAGCTCGGAGCATTTGTGCATGGTCGTCGCGAAGAAGGCGCGGCCGCGATCGGCGTCGCCGCGCCTGGCGGTAAGTTCCTTCAAATCGTGCCCGGCCGAAAAGATCTTGCCCTCGGCGGCGATGACCACGACGCGGTTGGATTTGTCCTCCGCCGCGTCCCGCAGGGCCGACAGGATCGCCTCCATCATCGCCATCGACAGGGCGTTGGCCGGCGGGCTCGACAACACGATCCGGGTGAGCCCCGGCGCGCGCTGGACGTCCACCGGATGGGTCCGCGTATCATTGAGTTCGAAAATGTCTGCCATGCCCGGTCCTCTTGTTCACAGGAAGGGGCGTCAGCCGGCCGATGCCCCGGCCCTATCTAGATCATGGCGCCGCTTCGTGCCATCGGAAGGACCGACAAGCGAACGACACCCGATGGGAGACGCCGGTTGCAACCGATCATGACAATCGAGGCGCTTGATACGTTCCTTGAAAGCGAGTTTCCGCAGCTCGGCGGCCGTGACGGCGGCTTTTCGATCGTCGCGCTGGAGCCCGGCCAGCTGACGATGCGGCTGCTTGCCGACGATCGCCACCTTCGCCCCGGTGGCACCGTGTCCGGCCCGACGCTGTTCACCCTTGCCGATGTCGCGGCCTATGTGGCGGTTCTCGCTCATATCGGCCCGGTCGCCCACGCGGTCACGACGAATCTCTCGATCAATTTCCTGCGCAAGCCGAAGCCCGGCCCGCTGATCGGCAGCGCCCGCATTCTCAAGCTCGGCCAGCGCCTCGCCGTGGTCGAGGTCGCGATGACCAATGAAAGCCAAGACGCGGACGGCAACGACGTGCTCGCCCATGCGGTCGCCACCTATTCGATTCCGCCGCGCCAGGCCGGGACGGAACGTAAATAAGACACGGTAACATAATACCACTAACGCTTGATCCCCTGCCTATCAGGGCATACGGGATCATCGGTCGGTACGTTTTCGCGTTGACAGCGACGTCATCGCGCCGTATGTCACGCCGCATGAGGAGCGGCCGTGGGTCGCTCTTTTCTTAGGGCGACCTGCGAAGGTTTGCCTCGATGCTCACCAACACCCAGGGGCAACCCATGAAAACCTTCTCGCAGAAGTCCGAGACGGTGGAGAAGAAGTGGATTCTGATCGACGCCGAAGGGCTCGTCGTCGGCCGCCTCGCTTCCATCGTCGCGCTTCGCCTTCGTGGCAAGCATAAGCCGACCTTCACCCCGCATGTGGACGATGGCGATAACATCATCATCGTCAACGCCGACAAGATCGTCCTGACCGGCAAAAAATACGCCAACAAAACGTATTACTGGCACACCGGCTATCCCGGCGGCATCAAGGAGCGCAAGGCGCGCGAGATCCTCGAGGGCCGCTTTCCCGAGCGCGTCGTCGAAAAGGCGATCGAACGCATGCTGCCGCGCGGCCCGCTCGGACGCCAGCAGTTGAAGAACCTGCGCGTTTATGCCGGTGCCGAGCACCCGCACGTCGCGCAGAACCCCGAGACGCTCGACGTCGCGGCAATGAACTCCAAAAACACGAGGGCCGCATAATGTCCCAGCTCTCTTCGCTCGAAGAACTCGGCTCGGCCGAAGCCTCGGTCCAGCCCGAAGCGCCGGTTTACGTTCAAAAGCTCGACCAGTTCGGCCGCGCTTACGCCACCGGCAAGCGCAAGGACGCGGTCGCCCGCGTCTGGATCAAGCCCGGCACCGGCAAGATCACGATCAACGAGCGTGATTTCGCCACCTATTTCGCCCGTCCGGTGCTGCAGATGGTGCTGCGCCAGCCGATCGTCGCGGCCAGCCGCGACGGCCAGTTCGACATCGTCGCCACGGTCGCCGGCGGCGGTCTTTCGGGGCAGGCCGGCGCGGTGCGCCACGGCATTTCCAAGGCGCTGACCTGTTACGAGCCGGGCCTGCGCTCGGTCTTGAAGAAGGGCGGCTTCCTGACCCGTGACTCGCGCGTGGTCGAGCGCAAGAAGTACGGCAAGGCCAAGGCCCGCCGGTCGTTCCAGTTCTCCAAGCGCTGATCAAGCGCTCCGGCGACCGCGCGTCGCCCCTCGCATCAGCAAAGCCGCCGGGTTCGCCCGGCGGCTTTTTCGTTGGTCGGAGCGGCGAAAGCGTAAAGATTGCGCTAAATTTTATGCTTAACCAACTCTTAACGAAGGATTTGGCGGGGGCGCCCCATTGACCGATAACACTCTGGAAACAAACGGCATCGCGCCTGTCAGGGCCGCGTCTGTCGAAGAGTGGGATCGGAAAGGCACCGTGTCGATACAAACCAGCTTCGAGCCGGTCGTTTCTCGCCACCAACGGCAAGGCACAAGGGCCGATCTCCTCCGTCTGGTCCGCGTATTGGCCGCGGCGGCTGTGCTGACGGCATTGCTGGTTTCCTTCAATCCGTTTCCCACCAATATCGCCACGGGCGACGGCGTGATCCTCAATCGCGTCGGCTATTCGCTGCTCGCCGCCTTCGTTCTCGGCACGCATGTCGTGGTCACCGATCCGCGCATCCTCAAGCACCTGCTCAATCCGTGGTGGCTGCTACTGCTGCTGCCGTTGCCTTTGTCGCTGTGGGGCGCCGGTTGGCCCCCGACCGGCGTGCGGGCCATGCTGTTTACCTTCTCCACGATGCTGGCGGCCACCGGAGTCTTGACGTTGCCGCCCGACGCGCGCGGCTTTCGCACGGCGCTGATCCTCGCCTGCGGCGCGGTGCTCGCGCTGAGCTACGCCGGCGTGATCATGATCCCCGACCGCGCCATCCATACCGCCGCCGAGGTGGAAGCCGAGCATGCCGGTCTCTGGCGCGGCATCTACGCGCACAAGAACATCACCGGACCGGTGATGGCGGTGATCGTCTTCGCCGGCATTTACGTCGTGCGCAGCGGCCGGCCCCTGGTCGGCGCCGCCCTGACGGTGCTCGGGCTGGTCTTCCTCTTCAAGACCGGCTCGAAGACCTCGCTGGCTCTGGTGCCGCTAATCGCCGCGATGGCGCTTCTTGGCCCTGTCCTGCTGGGGCGTGGACGAACGGCGCTCGCCCTTTTCCTGGCGGTGGCCGGGATGCTGGCATTGACTCTTGGCGCTGTGATCGTGCCGTTCTTCGGCGATATCCTGCATAGTCTGATCCCGGGAACGACCTTCACGGGCCGTACCGATCTTTGGCAATTCGCGCTCGATCTCGCCGCCCCCCTGCCCTGGACCGGGCATGGCTACGAGAATTTCTGGACGACCTCCTATGTCGAATTCGCCGAGAAGCCGTTCGAGCTGGATTGGGACATGCGCGGCGCGGCCAACGCCCACAACAGCTACCTCGACGTCGTGTTGCAGCTCGGCTGGCCGGCGGTCGCCATCGTTCTCCTCGTCATTCTGGTTTTTCCGCTTGTCGACTATGCGCGATGCCGGCCGGACGTCGAAAACCGGCGCCTAGCCGATTTCTTCGTCATGGTGCTGGGTTTCATGCTGCTCAACGCGGCGTTGGAGAGCTTCTTCTTCGACCGGGAAAAGCAGGCCTGGCTGCTGGCCTGGATCGCCGTGGTCGGCCTTCGCTTCACCAGCCGGATGACCGCCGACCCCTGACGCTACGCAGCATTCCGTGGGCAAGAGCTCTTTGTCAGGCTGAGAGCTCTCGCGCCTTCGGGCTCGAAATCGCCGGCCGCGACCCCATATCGCCAGCCGAGTGAACATCCTGCGACGGCGGGCGCAAGCGCCACCCTCAGGCAAGCGGAGAAACCAACGAATGGCCGGCGACAGCATCGACCACGCATTCGCGGGTAACGATTTGACGAGCGCCGCCGGCGACCCGACCTATGCCGGCGCGCTGTCCTTCATGCGGCGGCGGTTCACCAAGGCGGTCGAGGCGACAGACGTGACCGTCTGGGGCGTGCCTTTCGACGCGGCGGTCTCCAACCGGCCCGGCGCCCGCTTCGGCCCGCAGGCGCTCAGACGCGCCTCGGCGATCTTCGACAACGATCCGCAATATCCGTTCCATCGCGACCTGTTCGACACGATGCGCGTCGTCGACTATGGCGACTGCCGCCTCGATTACCGCCTGCCGGAAACCGCCCACGCGGCGATCCGAACGGAAGCCGCTTCGCTGCTTGAGAAGACCGGCTTCCTGTTGACGCTGGGCGGCGATCACTCGATCACCTTTCCGCTGCTTCAGGCCCATGTCGCCCGCCACGGCAAACTGTCGCTGATCCAATTCGACGCCCATCAGGATACCTGGCCGGTCGCCACCGGCTCCGACGGCGCGCCGCGCGTCGATCACGGCTCCTTCGTCAAAGCGGCAGTGGAGGCCGATCTCATCGATCCGGCAACGTCGATTCAGGTTGGGATCCGCACCCACGCGCCCGAGGATTGCGGTATCGACATCCTTTATGGCGACGCGGTCGAGGAGATGACGAGCGCGGCCATCGCGGAGCGCATTTACGAGCGAACGCGGGGGGCGAAGGCCTATCTGACCTTCGACATCGACTGTCTCGACGCGGCCTTTGCGCCGGGAACCGGCACCCCGGTCGCCGGTGGACCGTCGAGCGCCAAGATGCTCGCCGTCCTCCATCATTTGAGGAAGCTTCCGATCGTCGGCGCCGACGTCGTCGAAGTATCGCCACCCTATGATCATAGCGACGTCACGGCGATTGCCGGCGCCACCGTCGCCATGTACGTCCTCGGCATCCTGGCGGAACAGCACGCGGGATAACCCGGACGTCGGCGTCGGCCATGGCTTCGCCGAATTTTCGTCGCCATACGAAGCCCCGCGTAAGACGCTGACATGAATTTTGAATGGCCAGTCACCGGCTTTTCGAGCACCACCGCAAACGCCCGGCCGACGGGCGATTCCTTTTCAGATCAGGCCCATGACCCAAAGCATCCCCTTCATCGACCTCGCCACACAACGCGACAGGATTCGCGATAAGATCGACCGCCGCATGGCCTCGGTGCTCGATCACGGCGCCTTCGTCATGGGTCCGGAGATCCGCGAATTGGAGGCGGCGTTGTCGCGCTTCGGCCAGATGACGCACACGCTGTCCTGCGCCTCCGGCACCGACGCGCTGGCGCTGCCGTTGATGGCTTGGGGCATCCGGCCCGGCGATGCGGTGTTCTGTCCGAGCTTCACCTTTGCCTCGACCGCCGAGGTCGTCGCCTGGTTCGGCGCGACGCCGTATTTCGTCGATGTCGATCCTGAGACCTTCAACATGGACCCGGCGAGCCTCGAGGCCGCCATCGCCGAGGCGAAAGCGGCGGGCGACCTCGTCCCGAAGGCGATCATCGCGGTGGATCTGTTCGGCCAGCCGGCGGACTATCCGGCCATCCGGGATATCGCCGACGCCCACGGGCTGAAGCTCATATCCGATGCGGCGCAAGGCTACGGCGCGACGATCGACGGAGAACTGTCGAGCCACTGGTCGCATGTCGTGTCGACCAGCTTCTTCCCGGCCAAACCGCTCGGTTG
Organism: Aurantimonas sp. C2-5-R2; assembly: GCF_036549495.1. Lineage (NCBI taxonomy): Bacteria > Pseudomonadati > Pseudomonadota > Alphaproteobacteria > Hyphomicrobiales > Aurantimonadaceae > Aurantimonas > Aurantimonas sp. C2-5-R2. The sequence continues at coordinate 10,667 of NZ_JAZHLJ010000069.1, read as the reverse complement.
CTACGGCGATGGCGGCGCCGTCCAGACCGACGACGAGGAGCTTGCCGCGATCATGGCGTCGCTGCGGGTCCATGGCCAGAATTTCGAGGACAAATACGACAACATCCGCATCGGCATGAACGGCCGGATGGACACGCTTCAGGCAGCGATCCTGTTGGAGAAACTGGCCATCTTTCCCGATGAGATCGCGGCCCGCGGACGGATCGCGGCCCGCTATGCGCAGAAACTCTCCAATATCGTCACGCCGCAGAGGCTCCTGCGCGACGCCACCTCGACCTGGGCGCAATATACCATTCGCCTGCCTGACCGGACCGACCGGGCGACGGTTGCAGCAAGCCTGCGAGAGGCCGGCGTGCCGACGGCGATCTACTATCCCAAACCGCTGCATCGCCAGACGGCCTACCGGTCCTTTCCCGTCGTCGGCCGCGAACTGAAGGTCTCGGACGCCTTGTCTCGGGACGTCATCAGCCTGCCCATGCACGCCTATCTGGCTGAAGACACGCAAGACTTCATCGTCGAAAAACTGGCGGCGGCGCTCGCCGTGTGAGCCTGTTCGCGAGCAAAGCGCCAACCTCGTCGAACCGTCACGCCGGCTCGCGGTCTGGACGTGATCAGGAATTCAGCTAAACCGTCGAGACAATCGACGTGGGCGGTTCCGCCCGCGCGAACGGGCGTGAAAACATCGAGGTGAGTCAGGATGGCCGACAAGATCAGGATCGGAGTGCTCGGCGCGAGTGGCTATACCGGCGCGGATCTGGTGCGCCTGGCCGCCCGTCATCCGGCGATGGAAATCGCCGTCCTGACGGCCAACAGTCACGCCGGCAAGCCGATGCGGGAGGTCTTCCGGCATCTGTCGCATATCGATCTGCCCGATCTGGTGACCATCGAGGACGCCCCCTGGAACGAGGTGGATGCTGTGTTCTGCGGTCTGCCCCACGGGACGACCCAGGCGATCACCAAGGACATCTTCGAAAAGCACCCGAAGACGAAGATCATCGACATGTCGGCCGATTTCCGGCTGCGCGACCCGGCTGTCTACAAGGAGTGGTACGGGCTCGACCACATGGCGACCGACATTCAGGGCGAGGCGGTCTACGGTCTGACCGAACTCAATCGCGACGCCCTTCGCGAGGCCCGGCTGATCGCCTGCCCCGGCTGCTATCCGACGGCGGTGCTCCTGGCACTGGTGCCGCTGGCCAAGGCGGCGATGATCGACGTGTCCGACATCGTCATCGACGCCAAGTCGGGCGTTTCGGGCGCTGGGCGGAGCCTGAAGGAGAACACGCTGTTCTGCGAGGCCGGTGAAGGCCTGTCCCCTTACGCGGTCGGCAAACATCGGCATATGGCCGAGATCGAGCAGGAAATCGGCGCCGCCGCCGGCATCGCCGATCTTCGGGTCAATTTCACGCCGCATCTCATCCCGATGAGCCGGGGGGAGCTCTGCACGAGCTACGTCCGGTTGACGGATGGGGCGACCGTCCGCGATCTGCGTCAGCGCCTCGTCGAAACCTATGCTAGCGAGACCTTCGTGACGGTAGCCGACGAAGGTGTCCTGCCGCAGACGCAGATGGTGCGCGGCTCGAACTACGTGGTCGTCAACGTCGTGCCGGACCGCATTCCCGGGCGGGCGATCGTGATCTCGACCCTCGACAATCTGGTGAAGGGATCAGCGGGACAGGCCATCCAGAACTTCAATGTCGCTTACGGGATCGAGGAGACGACGGGCATCGCGCAGCTTCCGTTATTTCCTTAAGGTCTTTTGCGCCAAAGCGCTCGTCTCAGTCTGGCTGAGGGCTCCCGACGGCGCCCTCGAAGCTTGCGACGACCGCCTCCAGCGCCTGAAAACAGCGCGCGTCGATCGCCGTCCCGACATCGGCCCGCATGATATCCAGCGCTATCGATACCGGCATCGCCTTGCGATAGGGCCGGTCAGCCGTCATCGCGTCGAAGATGTCGGCGGTCGTCAGGATGCGGGTATCGAAGCAGATTGCGTCGCCCTTCAAGCCGCGCGGATAGCCCTTGCCGTCCAGACGCTCGTGATGAGCGCCGGAGATCCGGGCAAGATCCTGAAACACGCTGACGCGGGCAAGGATTTCTTCGCTGAAGGCGGGATGGCGCTTGATGGCGATCCATTCCTCGTCGTCCAGCTTTCCAGGCTTGTCCAGCACCTGGTTCGACACACTCAGCTTGCCGATGTCATGCAGCAGCGCCGCCCGTTTGAGATAGCGTCTGTGCTCGGCATCGAGGCCGAGCTCAACGGCGATAAGATCGGTGAACAGCGCCACCCGCTCGCTGTGACCGTGTGTGAACGGGCTCTTGGAATCGACGACCTGGCGAATGCCTCGGCGACGCTGTCGAGGAAATCCTCATCGACGAATTCCGTGTCGTGCCGGGGGGCCAAGGCGATCACCGTCGTGTCCAGCCGTGGCGAAGCCAGGGTCGACCAAAAGGATTTCCGCGCCGCAACTGTCCCGAATGCGGCGACAAGATCGGGATCGAACCAGCGTCCGCTGCGCTTTTCCACCTCTTTCAGGGCGAAATCCGCATCGGCGCTGGTATGGAACACGTCGACCACCTGAGCCAGCAGGGCGATCCGTCCGAACAGGGAAATCCCGGTGCCGGTGAGACCTCTGGGTTGCCCCTTCCCGTCCCAGTGCTCGTCGAGATGGAGAATCCCGGTCGCAACGGCTTCGGAAAACCGCATCTGCCGCACGATGTCCGCACCGCGATGACAGCGCGTTTCGATCAGTTCGCGACCGACTTTCTCACCCTGGGCCAGCGCAGCCACCATCGCCCGGAACCGCTCGGCGAGGTTGGCCTTCAACCCGGTATGCTGGAGAACGAAGCGAAGCACCTGCGGCAGGCTGTCATCGACGATCTTGATGCCGCGCTTGAACGCGATATCGTCGGTCAAAAACAGCTGGCAGATGCGCGCCGCATTGCTGCTGCAGCCGATGTCCTTGAGCAGGAGCGTGTAATAGAGATCGCTCATCTCGGCGTCGGACAGGCCGAGTTCTTGCCCGACATTCATTCCGATCCAACAGCAACGGATACCGTGGCCTTCCGGCTGGCCTTCGGTCAGGTCGAGCGCGTAGCTCAGCGCACTGACCAGTTCAGCCTTGGAAAGCTGACCTCCATTCGACTGTATCGCGAGATCCATCAGGGTCCACCTCAATCACCTCGATGAACCTGGGCATGCGGTGGGTTAACGCTCCGCGAAGCGAACCATATCAATCTGATAGCGCCGGCGCTTGATATTCGCCCTTCAACGCCCGCGCATGGACGACGGCGGCCGCCAGAACCACCATGCCGCCGGCCTGGTGGATCAACCCCCAGCTGATCGGCACGGCGAGGAGCAGCGTCACAACGCCAATGGCGGCTTGCGCCAGCACCAAAACGAACAGCGCGACGGCGCGTCTGGCATGGCGCGTCCCCGGCGCCTGCGCGTACGCGGCGATGGCGTGGAGCGCGACGATCACGAGAAGGACATAGGCGCCCATCCGGTGGATGAACTGCACGGTCATGACGTTCTCGAAGAAATTGCGCCATGCTGGCTGCATGACGAAAAGACCGTCCGGCACCAGCGCGCCGTCCATCAGCGGCCAGGTGTTGAAGGTGAAACCGGCATTCAGCCCCGCCACCAGCGCGCCCAGGTATATCTGCGCCAAGGCGGCCACCACGATGATACCCGCGACCGTCGCGGAGGCGCGCGACGGCGGCGCCTCGTAGCGTTTCGGAGCGAGACCCCGCGCCACCCAGATCGTCGCCGCGAAGATCAAGCAGGCGATGATCAGATGCGTCGCCAGCCGATATTGGCTGACATCGGTCCTGACGCTGAGGCCCGAGGCCACCATCCACCAGCCGACGCCGCCTTGCAGCGCGCCAAGACCGAGAATGCCCAGGAGCCTCGGTTTCAGGAACGGCTCGATGCGGCCGGTCAGCCAGAAAAAGGCGAGCGGCACCGCGAAGACGAAGCCGACCGCCCGGGCTAGGAAGCGATGCGCCCACTCCCACCAGAAGATCGTCTTGAAGGCATCGAGGCTCATTCCCCGATTGATTTCCTGATACTGGGGAATGCGTTTGTAGAGCTCGAATTCCTCCTGCCATTCCGCCGCCGAGAGAGGCGGAATGATCCCGTGGATCGGCTTCCATTCCGTGATGGACAGGCCCGAGTCGGTGAGACGCGTGGCGCCGCCCACCACGACCAGCGCGAAGACCAGCGCCGCGACCGCATAGAGCCAGAGACGGATGGCCGCCCGGTGGCGCGTGGTCGGGTTCGCCGCGAACGGCGCGCTATCGGAGTGGGCCAGGATCGTCATGCCGCATGCCATTGCACCGAAAGTCCGGCGCGATCAAGTGCGGGAAGGTCGCAGCCGCCCGGCTGGAATTACGCGGCCGAAACGGCCATAGATAACCCGTTCGCCCGAGAACCAGCCTTCCGTTGTCGGGCTGCAATTTGGAAAGCGCGACATGCCGATCAGGATCAAGAAACTCGTCGGGGCGGTCATCCTGATCACGCTCGTCGTCGTCTACGCCATCGTCGCCACCGCTTTTGCCAGCCTGTACCTGGCAGAGTCGAGCGGTTGGGTTCATCTCGCCTATTTCCTTTTCAGCGGGATTCTCTGGGTAGTTCCGGCGATGCTCGTCATCAAATGGATGGAATCGGCGCCGCGCCGATAACGACGGTTCGCCCGCCTATCCGGCTGCCCCCGTCGCCAGACGGCTCGACTCCATGAACAGCAGATCCTCGACGCCGATCGCACGCAACGCATCGACGAGATCGTCCGAGCGGGCGTCCACGCCCGGCGGCCCGGCGATGACGAGAGCGGTTTCCTCATCGAGGATGACCGGCAGGCGATCGATCGCGTCCCTATCGTATTCGGTCACCGTGCATTCGTAGGCTTCGGCGAAGGCGGCCAGGAACAGTCGCAGATCCGCCAGCTTCGCCCCGTCCGCCAACCGCATGTCGTAACCGGCGGAGGGAACCACATGGGCGCGGGTGAAGTGATCGCGGTGGATGACGTCGGTGAGCGAGGAAAGCCCTTCCGCAAGGGCGGCAAAGCCCTCGCAATCGGGCCGCAGGCCCATCGCCGCGGCAACGCGATCCTCGCGGGTCAGATCGATCAGCACGGATGTGAGCCCGCTGGCGGTCAGACGCCGGACGATCTCGACGCCGCCGATATGCTGTTGGTCGTTCCAGGTCGACAGCACGACCAGTCGACGGATCGCGCCGTGACGAATTCCGGCGACAAGTTCGCCCGCCGTGACCACCTCGCCCGTCCCGGTTCGCGCCTCGCTCATCGCCTCGCACACCCCGACTGACCGCCGTGTAACACAGGGAATTCGGCGTCATCCGTCGCGAGATGATGGCATCGCGGTCCCGAAAAAGACAATGGCGGAAATCGGCCCAACATTTTACTCCGCACGGACGGCATCGATCGCATCCTGACCTGCCCCGGTAACCGCGTGGTTAAGGCGCGAGGCCCGCGCTGTGCTGAAACCCGCCGGCGGCTTTACCGACGATTAACCCTAACGGGCTTATAACATCGGACAAGATGCCGCCCTGCCCGCCGGCATGGGATCGCCACGGGAAAAGCAGCCATGCACAAACCGACGCTGGCACTGATCGCCACAACGCTCGCGCTGCTTGCCGGCTGCGCGTCCTACAAGCCCGTGCCGCCGGCCTTTCACGCGGCACTGAACGAGCCCTACCACCTCGACAGCGGCGACGTGGTGCGGGTCACGGTGTTCGAACAGACTGGGCTCACCAGCACCTATCCGGTCGACAAGGCCGGCTATGTCGCCTTTCCGCTGGTGGGATCGGTGCCGGCACGCGGTCGCACCACCAAACAGCTTGAGCGAGAGCTGGCCAATCACCTGCGCGACGGCTATCTCAAGGATCCCGACATCACCGTGCAGGTGGAACAGTACCGTCCGTTCTTCATCATGGGCGAAGTGACCACCGGTGGCCAATACACCTATGTTCCCGGCATGACCGTCCAGAAGGCGGTGGCCATCGCCGGGGGCTTCACCCCGCGCGGCGAGCAGGAATCGGTCGACATCACCCGGCAGGTCGGCGGCCGCGTCCTCACCGGCCGGGTGCTGACCTCCGATCCGATCCTGCCCGGCGACACGCTCTACATTCGTGAGCGGTGGTTCTAGAGCATCGGTCAACGACTTCGCCGGACATGTCATGCGGGTCGGGCCTGTCCGACCCGTCACGAGAAGCGGGATGAAAGTCACGCGTACCCGCCCCCTTCACTCGAATGCCCCGGACCCGCTCAAGCAAATCTTAGCCCTTTCGCACTATATTCGCCGGCTCGAGGGAGCGCCTGTGTTGGGGTGCGGGCCGACCGAGCGGGAAGCGAGACAGGATGGCAAATTTCGAGAGCGGTCTGCCGTTTGACCGTGAAATCGTGCGGGCGTTTCCGTCACCGGCCTCGACCGCTCCCGTCGAGATCAACGCATTGGCGGCGCGTGCCGCCAGGCAGTATCAGGACGACTTCATCACGCCGCGGATGCTGTCCGGCATCTGGCGGGGGATCGAATTCGTCCTCCTTGCCAGCGTCGGACTGCTGGTCTTTGTCCAGTATGTCGGCCTTTCCAGCCCTCTCCGGCTTTCCTACATAGTCTTGTCTTTTGCCGGGGCAGCCATCGGTATCGTCGCGATCAACCTTGCGGACGGCTACGAACTCAGCATCCTCAAGGGTCGCTTCATACAACTCTGGCGTGTCATCGCGGCTTGGGGTGCGGCGCTCTCGCTGCTCAGCGTCGTGCTGTTCTTTCTCTATAACGACGCGGCGTATTCCCGCGTCTGGTTCGGAACCTGGTTCGTCGTGGGCTCTGGCAGCCTTGTTCTGGCGCGGCTGGTGCTGCGCGCTAACATCCGCCGCTGGGCCCGCAATGGCCGCATGGAGCGGCGCGCGGTCATCGTCGGCGGCGGCAAGGAAGCCGAGAATCTGATCCGCAACCTGGAAATCCAGCCTGACAGCGACATCCGCATCTGCGGCATCTTCGACGACCGCGACAACGATCGGTCGCCGCCGATCGTCGCCGGTTATCCCAAACTCGGCACCGTGACCGAGCTGGTCGAATTCGCCCGGCTGACGCGGATCGACATGCTGATCGTCACGCTCCCGCTGTTGGCCGAACAGCGCGTGTTGTCGCTGCTCAAGCAATTGTGGGTCCTGCCGCTGGACATCCGCCTGTCGGCGCACTCGGCGCAGCTGCGGTTTCGCCCGCGCACCTATTCCTTCGTTGGCCAAGTGCCGCTGATCGACATCTTCGACCGCCCACTGGCTGACTGGGACTGGATCGCCAAACGCGTCTTCGACCTGTGCTTCGCCACGCTCGCGCTGATCGCTCTCTCGCCGGTTTTCCTGGCCACCGCCATCGCCATCAAACTGAATTCGAAGGGGCCAGTCCTGTTCCGCCAGAAGCGCCACGGCTTCAACAACCAGATCGTCGAAATCTTCAAGTTCCGATCGCTCTTCCATGAAATGTCCGATCCGCTCGCCAAGCAGATCGTCACCAAGAACGACAAGCGGGTAACGCGGGTCGGACGGTTCATCCGCAGGACATCGATCGACGAGCTGCCGCAGCTGATCAACGTTCTGCGCGGCGACCTCTCGCTGGTCGGGCCGCGCCCGCACGCGGTCCACGCGATTTCCAGCGGCAACGAGACCTTCGTCGAGATCGTCGAGGGCTATTTCGGCCGGCACAAGGTCAAGCCCGGGATCACCGGCTGGGCGCAGATCAAGGGGTGGCGCGGCGAAATCGACCAGCCCGACAAGCTGCAGAAGCGCTTCGAGCACGATCTCTACTATATCGAGAACTGGTCGATCCTGCTCGACCTCTACATCCTGATGATGACGCCGATCAGCCTCTTGAAGACCGAAGGCGCCTATTGATCAGGAGCCCCCGCGCCGAACGACACCCGGTCGCTCGAGAACGCCCGGGTCGGCGACGGCGATGAAATGCGGATTGGCGAAGATGTCCTCGTCCGGCAATCCGGTGCGGCCGTAGCGAAGGGGCGCCCCGTCCAGCGTGGCGGTCAGGCCGCCGGCGGCGCGCAGCACAGCGTCCCCCGCCGCCGTATCCCACTGCATGGTGCGGCCGAGGCACGGATAGAGATCGGCGCCCCCTTCCGCCAGCAAACAGAATTTCAGCGACGAGCCGACAGACCGCCTCTCGCCGAGGTCGAGTCCGGCGATATAGTGCCGCGTCGCCTCGGACAGATGATCGCGGCTGGCGACGACATCCAGCCGCCGACCGGGTTGGCGGCCCCGCAGCGGCAGCATGGCTCCGTCCCGCTCGACCATCGCGGGTCGATCCCTCCCGCCATAATAGATCTCGCCGGTCGCCGGGACGCCGACACAGCCGAAGACCGGCATCCCGTCCTCGATCAGCGCGACATTGACGGTGTAGTCGGGTTTGCCCGCGATATAGCTCCTAGTGCCGTCGAGGGGATCGACCAGCAGGAAGTTCCGCCCGACGGACGGAATCTCACCCGCCGCGAAGCGCTCCTCAGCGACGATGGGAACGGAACAGGCGGCTTCAATCAGCCCGGTGATGGCATGCTCGGCCGCCCGATCGGCGTCGGTCACCGGGGATGCGTCGTCCTTGTGGTCGACGCCCTTCGGATCCGCCCCCCGTGCCACAATCGCGGCCATGCCGGCGCGGACCGCGGCGACGAGAAGGGCTGTATCAACGCTGCTTATCACCTTACGCCCCGTGCCTGCTGCAAAGCGATGTCACCCGCACGAACGCCCCCCGGCGCACCGTGCGCGACGGCATTTAAAGCGTCTGGTTGTAGGCACCGACCTCTCCATTTCGCCGCAGGATCGTGTCCACCGCCTCGAACATCTCGCGCTTGCGCGCCTCCGACACCGGGCTCTCGACCACGACCACGAGCTCCGGCTTGTTGGAGGAAGCACGGACGAGACCCCAGGTGCCGTCTTCCGCCGTCACCCGAACGCCATTGACCGTGACAATATCGGCGATCGGCTGGCCGGCGAGCGGTTCTCCGGACGCGTGCATCGCCGCGATCTCGGCGACGACACGGTCGATGACGCCGTATTTCACCTCGTCGGGGCAATGCGGCGACATGGTCGGCGAGCCGTAGGTCAGCGGCAGATCGCGATAAAGATCAGCCATCGATTTCTTCGGATTGCGATCGAGCATTTCGGCGACGGCAATCGCGGTCATCAGACCATCGTCATAACCGCGGCCGATCGGCGTGTTGAAGAAGAAATGGCCGGATTTCTCGAAGCCGGCGATCGCCGACAACTCGTTTACCCGGCGTTTGATATAGGAATGTCCGGTCTTCCAGTAGTCGGTCGTCGCGCCCCGCTCGTTCAGGACCGGGTCGGTCATGAACAGGCCGGTCGACTTCACATCGACGACGAATTGCGCGTTCGGATAGATGGAGGACAAATCCCGCGCCAGCATCACGCCGATCTTGTCGGCGAAGATCTCCCGGCCTTCATTGTCGACGATGCCGCAACGGTCGCCATCGCCGTCGAAGCCGAAGCCGACATCAGCGCCGTGCTCCAGCACCGCGTCGCGGATCGCATGGAGCATCTCCATGTCCTCCGGATTCGGATTGTAGCGCGGGAAGGAATGATCGAGGTTGGTGTCGAGTTCGATCACCTCGCAGCCGATCCGCCGCAAGACGTCCGGCGCGAAGGGACCGGCCGTGCCGTTGCCGCAGGCCGCGACGACCTTCAGTTTGCGCTTGATCGCATGCCCGGCGACGAGGTCGTCGGCATAGCGCTTAGGAAAGTCCTCGACATATCGATAGGAACCGCCACCCTCGCCCCTGAAATCTCCGGAGAGAACGATGTCGCGCAGCCGCGCCATCTCGTCCGGACCGAAGGTCAGCGGGCGCTCGCAGCCCATCTTCACCCCGGTCCAGCCATTTTCGTTATGCGACGCGGTGACCATGGCGACCGATTGGCAGTTCAGCGCGAACTGGGCAAAATAGGCCATCGGCGACAGCGCCAGGCCAATGTCATGCACCTTGGCGCCGCCCGCCAGCAGGCCGGCCGTCAGCGCGGTCTTGATCGCCAGGCTGTATTCGCGGAAGTCATGGCCGACGACGATATCGCGGGGAATACCCCGTTCGACGATCAGCCTGGCCAGTCCCATTCCCAGAGCGGTCACGCCCATGAGGTTCAGCTCGGGAGCCTTGGGATCACCGGGCCGACCGAGCCACCAGCGCGCATCATATTCGCGAAAGCCGGTGGGCTTCACCAGAGGCCGGGTTTCGAATTCGAGACTGTTGGGCGCGGCGACGGCGACGGGCTTGGGAAACATGGAAACCTTCGGCTGATCGACAGTAAGAGGCGACCATCCGGCGCCGATACGAGGCTTGGCAGCGACCGTCACGGGTCCGATCCGCAAGCATCACGATCGGGCGCCGTGTTGCCGCGGACTCGCCAGCAAGCTCTACCAGCCGGCGCCATAAAGGCAAGGCACTCTCGAATCGATCACGTTGTTCGCATCCGGTGACATTTGTTCAACGAAAATCAGAGAAAAGTAACAAAACACGCCGATAGTGAGCGACTGAACTTTAATGCGTGCCTATCCGCTTAACGCCCATACCCACAACATGTAGGGTGCTGCCACTCTCCCGAATATAACCCCGCTGCGGTCGGCGCAGTCGT
>NZ_JAZHLJ010000068.1:0-19579 GCF_036549495.1 Aurantimonas sp. C2-5-R2 | reverse complement strand
ACGTCATTGCTTGGTCAACTTGGCGACGCGCCCACCAAGCCGCAGCTCGACAAGCGCATCTCAGATCCAAAGAGCAACTGTAATGCTAGGAGACTGGAGCACTGGTGCAGTCTGGAATCCGAACCGAAGACGCTGTTCGGATATCCGGAATGGCTGCTCAGGCCGATAGTTCGAACGAAGCCCAAAAAGGGTCGGCCTGGGCCGCGCCCGTTCAACTCCGTACAAGCGCAGCGCATGGAACTGCCAATCGTGCTGGCGGATACGGCTGGAGTGACAATTGAAGGGCTGCGCATCCGAATATCTGCCTGGGAAAACCGTCAGATGGACGACATTACGGCGACGCTAGAGTGTTTGGCTCCCGAGCAATGGGTCTGCATCTCCCGGGTCGATTTCCTGCCGCCAGCACCGCACGGGAACAAACATTGGAAGCGATATCGCCTAGATCCGGAGGTTTTCGGCTCCCATCTACATGCCTGTGCGGACAACGCTCGCATTGGTGGCTCTGCTTTCACGCCGGAGGAGAACCTGCCCAACGCGGTGCCGTTGGTGAGCGAACCTCAATCTTTTAGGGATATCTGTCGCATGCTAGAAGAGGTATGGAACGTGGATGGGCTGCTCACGCTGCCCTCACCCGACTGGAAGGGAGGGCTACTTTGCTGAATGATCTCTCTCTGAGCTCCGTCGCCGAAGAGGTGGCTCGCGCACTAGCTTTTGCGAAATCGAGCAATCAAGGCGCAATGATCGTTACGCCGCTGATCTACCCAGGTGGCGGCCGCGTCGTAGTGCGGATTGCTGAATCCGAGAATGGCTATCTCGTTTCAGATTTTGGCGCGGCTCGACGCGAAGCTGATCTTCTGAACGGCGATCGAATTTTCACGCGGATCGCTCGGCAGGTCGCAATGCGCTTCGATGTTCGGTTCGACAGCGACATGATTTTCGATATCGAGGTGCCCCGACCGGCACTCACGATGGCAACCATGGCAGTGGCGAACGCCGCAAAAGCAGCGGTGCAAGAGACGGCGGAGCGCCTCTCAGAGCGAAAGGCCGACGACCAACGCCGCGCCCTTTGGGACAAGCTTGATAAAGTTTTTCCGAAGTTGGAGGTTGCGCGAGAGGTCACTATTCGAGGCGCGTCTGCCGATTGGATCTTCGACGCATCGCTGATCTCCAATGGCCAACGAGCGGTCTTCGATATGGTCGTTCCGCACAACACCGCGGTTCATAGCGCCGTGTCGAAATTCCTGGATCTCCGCGACATGGGAATTTCGTCGCCACAGCGGATTGCTGTTCTTTCGGACGAGAAGGCAACGCCTCACGTCGCGCTTCTGTCGCGCACTGCGAAAATCATACCGCTCCGGAGCGGAGTAGCTGCATTTAGGAGTGCTGCTATCCAAGCGCGTGCGGCGTGATTCCCAAGACGGATGTATAGCAGCAGCGCGACTTTGCCGCTGCATCGCCCACCGGGCGAAGCAATCATAAAGGACCTACGAAGAGCGGCGCTGTATCCGCGAGAGGCGTAAAGCCGATGGAGGCGCCGATCGGCACGCCATCGGTTACTCAGGAAGCCCGAGAAAGTCCAGATACCGCCGCACTTCCGGAGCCGACCGTTGACCCGACCGCAGCATCTCCAGCGCGGCAAAATCCCCATGCATCGCCATTTCTAGCGCAATGACGCTGACCTGATAGGGGCCGCCGTCCATCGACCTCCGGGCGATGCCGTAGCGCTTAATCCAGCGACGAATGGTCTTGTCGCTCTTCCTCGTATAATCCATCGCCTGCTTGATGCAGAGCATTTCATCGGGGCGCATGAGAACCGGGGCGACCATCAAGCCGCCTCCGCCGATGTGCCGAGACGCGCGTATGTCTGCGGGATTTCCTCGAATCGGCGACAGGCGCCGAGGAATTCGAACTTCACCGTCCCGGGCTCACCGCATCGCGGCTGGAACCGAATCTTCTTCGAGATGACCAGCGTCTGGTTGCGTGCGTAGTCCCGATAGACGACGAGACCGGCATCGGCCTTGTTGCGCCAGTGGGCCGAGCCGGCGAGGTCGTAGAGCGTCGGGATCGGCTCCCGGCTCTCCCCAGGGGCGGCCCTGATTTTGGTCGGGTGAACGATGATCCAGACCGTCACGTCATGGTGCGCGGCGAAGCGTTTGCACTTCGATATGAACTGGCTGATGAATTCGGTCTCCGTCAGCTTTGCCGGCCGGCTGGCCTCGATTTCGTTGTACGGGTCTATGATCAGGTGCCGGACGCCCTGCCGGATGACGGCCGCCTTGGCGCGATCCAGCACCCAGTCGATCGCCGGCGTATGGTCCTTGGCATTGATGAACACGAAACGGTCCCGCACCCACGCCATGGCGTCGGAGAGTTCCTTGGGCGTCATACGCTGCGTCGGTCCTTCGTGAAACGGGAAGCCTGCCCAGATCTCGCAGAGATCCGCGATATGGTTGGCGTCGCCCGTCTCCGGTGAGAAGACCGCCCAGCGGTCGCCGTTCATGCGCGCCGTCTGCACTGCCACCTGATCGAGCCAGCGGCTCTTGCCGTGGTTGGGAATGCCGGTGACGACGATGAACTGTCCCGGCTGATAGCGGAAGGCGCGATCCATCTCGGGGAAGCCCGTAGACTTCGGCTGAGGGCCACGACCGTGGTAGAGGTCCATCACCTCGTCGGCGAATTCCCCGGCGTCGTGAAGGCCATCGATCGGCCACGGCTCGGCGTCGGTCACGCATTGGCGCACCGCGTCGGCGCCGTGATGCTTCAGGGTGTCGTTGGCGTCCTTCTCCTGCACGTCGTCACGGTTCGGAAAGCGCACTCGCCAGCAGCGATCCTTTCCGAGGCGCCGGGCCAATTCGGAGGCCAGCATCTCGCCTGGTCCGTCCATGTCAGTGGCGATATAGACGCGACTGACAGCCTCCAGCGCGTCGGCATGCGTCGCCAGCGGTTCGTATCGCCGGTCGCTGGTCTCGGGCTTCGACGGGGCGCCGTTGGGCAGCGAGACGACGCGCTCGAAGCCTGCCTCGATGAAGCTCAGCACATCGATCTCACCTTCGCAGATGATCAGGTCCTGCCCGACGATGATGCTGTCCGCGTTGTACAGGACCGGCTCCGGGTCCTTCTCCTGGCGGAAGTGCTTCTCCGCCGAGCGGTACTTCACGTTCCGGAGGGCGTCGGCCCACTCGTAGGGGAACGCGATGCAATCCAGTTCGCCATTGGTCTGCGGAAACCAGGAACGGGTCCGGTAGATGCCGGCCGCCGTGACGGTCTCGGCCGAGATGCCGCGACCAGCGAACCATTCCAGCATCCTGTCCGGCCGCTGCGGGTTCTCCACCGGCTCGGGACGGCGGTAGCTGCGAGGGCCGCGAGAACTGTTGACCGGGCGATAATCTCGGCCGCCGGTCGCCCCGGCGAACCCGCAGTGGTGGCAGTTCCAAACCGCCTTGCCCTCCGGCTCCACCGTGACCGAGAGGCAGGGATCCGTCTGCTTGCGCCGCTGATGCGAACACGCCGGGCAGATCGTCTTGTGGGTGCCGGCCGCAGCCGAGCGAAGCTTGATGCCCTGTTCACCGAGGGCGCCGATTACATCGTTCATGGGAATTATCGCGCTCATCAAAACGACTGCCGCATCTGGCGCTCGACCGGATCGGTCGACCACGCCGGTTTGATCGCTTCCCCGATCCAGGGAACCGGGTCCGCCACCCGATCGGCTTCGGCCTGCCTGATCTTGGACAGGACGAGCCGGCAATCGTCACGGGTGGCCTTGAGCCATTTGCCGATGATCGGGCGACAGCGGCTTTCCGGTTTTCCTGTCTGCCGGATGACGGATTTCAGGCCCTCGTCGAAAAGCTGCTTTCGAAGATCCGGCGGCGCCTCTGCGCCCGATCCGACAGGATCGGAATAAGAACCGTTAGGTTCTTCTGGTTCTGGTTCTGAAAAATGCTTAAGCAAAGGGGTGGCATTTGCCAGACCCAGCTCTTTGCTTTTCAAAGCTTTAGCGTGGCCGCCGAGCTTCCGGAGTGGCTCCGTTTTTCACTTTTCGAAACCGCTTTTTGGAACTCCTGCTTCAGGCGCTTCTGGGTCAGCCTGCCCTCGTCAATGACGAAGAAGGCCATGACTTCCGACGCGATGAGGTGCCACCGTTTCAGACTGACATTGGCGATCCTTGCGAGCAGTTTCGGGTCGTTCGGAAGGTCACCACCCTGCCGCCACATCGTCATCAGTAGGAGGAGATATGCGCCGTGTTGCTCGGTCGATAGATGACGCGTGTCACTAAGAGTCCGTTTCGAAACTCACTGCGGCGGGTTCAAAGGCCCCTCGGATGGTCGCTCCGCAATGACATGATACCCGATTTCCGCGGGTTTGGGCGTCCCGGGTGAACCATGGAGGCTGGTCTTGGCAGGGTTTCGAAACGGCCTCTAAGGTAATCGGCGACGTACAATTGCATGAAGGGCAAGCCGCTCATTTGTCGCCTCCAACCCTTGGGGCTGCTTGAGCGGCAAGAGCCTCTTCAACCATACGATCGGCTTCTGCGGCCTCTTCGTCCCAGTCAATCTCATGAAGATCCCATCCGGGACGCGAGCGAATCTCCTGCGTGGTCGCGCGCGCGTAGCTCCGCAGTTGGCCGCGACCGCTTTCTGTCATAGGAAACCGGATGATTGCCGCGCTCATGACCGGCCCCCTTTCTGAAGCCGGCCGACAATCTGCGTGGCTACGTCGCCGATGCTGACGAAGGCGTGCTCGTCGTCATTGGCGGGAGCGCCGGGCAATTCGCCCGGTCCCCCCCTTCCGTGCGTCATTCTCGGAGTTGATCGCATCGGCAATCGCGCCCGCCTGATCGAGATTGACCGTGAACAGCGTGACGCGGCTACCATCAGCGAAACCGAGGCGAACCCATGTCTTTCCGCTGCTCGATACCGGCTCGGCGCTGATCGGATTGTGGAGCTGGATCGAGATCATCGTGCGACTCCCTTCCTGATCCACGTCGGCAAATCGCTGTTCACCGAGCGCATGATGCCCGCGAATTCGCGGTACACTGGCCGATCGGCCACCCAGTCGCGAAACCAGGTCCTGCGGTACGGATGCAGCCACTCGATGCCCGCTTCCGACCATTCGTCATGCGCCGCCAGGGCATAGAACGCCGCCGCTTCGAGGCAGTCGATCTCCGGCTCGGTCAGATGCTCCAGTGCCGAGGTAAGGAGGATCGACATGCTGAAGGCGTGGACGAATTCGAAGCTGTCCGATCCGGCTATCGTCCACGAGCGCGCTTCCTTCGCGCTCCCTTCGATGACATCGAGAAGAGCTTCAGCCCGGCTTGCCCAGTCGGCATGGTCGAGAACCAGAGAC
The DNA here is from genome assembly GCF_036549495.1 of Aurantimonas sp. C2-5-R2. Classification (NCBI taxonomy): domain Bacteria; kingdom Pseudomonadati; phylum Pseudomonadota; class Alphaproteobacteria; order Hyphomicrobiales; family Aurantimonadaceae; genus Aurantimonas; species Aurantimonas sp. C2-5-R2. Next base: position 14,236 of record NZ_JAZHLJ010000068.1, on the reverse strand, counting down.
ACCCAGCTCTCTTTCACCTCGTCGATCTTTGGCTCGCGGGGAATGTCGAGATAGGCTGACTTCGCCGGCTTTGGCAGTGCAACCTTCGGCACCTTGCGCCCGCCGTTCCGCCACAGGACATCGAGCTTCATGGACTGGCCGTTGCCGGTGCCGAGTTCGGCACGGCAGCGAGCGCGGTCCTTCGAATTGTGGATGCCCGCCATATCCATGCAGCCATCCGTATCGTGGAAGAACTCCCCCGGATGATTCGGGGAAGCGAAGACGGCGATGGGCTTGCCGTAGGGGCCCGGGATGTTTCCGAGAGGCTCGACCATCAGGCGGCCTCCTCGATCTGATCCTGAATGATCTGGACCTCAGACCGCAGGACGTAGCGGGCGTGGTGGCCGGGGAACGCTCCCCCATGAGCTTCATCGATAGTCTCGATGACGAACCCCATGCCCCTCAGGCGGTAAATGTAGTGTGCGACACGGGGCGCGGGGTACTCGATGGTCGTCAGGCCATGCTCGCCGGCAGCGAGCAACTTTTCCAGGGTATCGGCATTGCGGCCGACGATGGTGATGGGCGCGCCATCAGGAAGAAGACGAGCGCGGATATGGTAGCGACAGGTCATCGGCTAGACCTCCCGTGCGGATTTCCGAAGCAATGCTCTGCGACCACACGAGCCATTGCAGGCGCGACGCGGTAGCGGGCACGGACCCATTCGGATTGATGTTCAGAGGATACGGTGCTATCTGAATAGTTGTCCCGGCTAAGAGACAAACTTTCAGAAGCCCGTCGCCCCAAGCGGCGGGTTTCTACTATGTTGGACATGGCTCAGGCCGCCTCCCTCGTTTCGGAGGTCGAGCGGACACGAGGGCCGAGCTTACCGCCCGCCCATTCGTCCAAGTCTGCAGTCGCGTAGAGGGGGAAGGGTCCGGCTTTGCGGAATGCCGGGCCGCCGCCGATAACGGCCAGCTTCGCCAGCGTCTTCGGGCTGCAGGGGATTCCGAAAGTGTCGGTTACGTATGATGCCGCCTCAGTACGGCGGAGTAGTCTCTGCTGGGTGCCGTTGTCGGCCATGGTCTATTCTCCAAGCAAGTCGGCGCAATGCCGGGGTGCGTGGAGAATTTGCGACCTATCAAACTCCCGATAAATAGCTAGGAATTTCGGGAGTTCATTTCATTTCGGGAGCAATTTCGGGAGCCGGTTATGCAGAGGATTTCGCAAGATTGAATAGACTGCGCAATTCCGATTCATTGAGTAACGTCTTACTTGTAATTTGTGCGGCATGAGGATGTGTCGCTTTCAGCCATTCGGACAGATCTTCGCAGAATTTGGTGCGGGTATCTCCCACCTCTCCGTTTGCTATCCGCCTTTTGGCCTCCGCCATCCACAGATGCTTCGATGTCGGGCGCCCTGGCAATCCTGTTTGGTAGATGGGCTCAGAGGTAGAGGTTGCGAGCTTCGCTTCCTCGGCAGCCGCCGCTTGCACGACCTCGGCTAGGGCGGGCACCGGCCATCGCGCTCGCACGTCGCCTTTCTCCACCATGAGGCGGACCCAAAACTCATGCGAGCGGTTCATCAACGCATCGTAAAAGCCGCTTCGCCAGTGCTCATCGTCGATATAGGGATATGACCGAAGATAAAGGTCTTCCGACATGATCATGTCCAGCGGTGCGTCGCTGAAAGGGTAGTCCACCCGGCAGCCTGCGAAATGGTAGCCGGGCACGGGCTCGCGGACCCCGGCTCGTGTGCCCACCACGCGGACTCCTTCGGAGGCTATGGCCGAAAGCAGCAGGTCGTAAGCGTGCGCCCACCTCGATTCGTCGGCGGGATCGAACTGCACCCCCCCACCCTCGGTCGCAATCCACTGAGCTGCGCAAACCAGCGGCATGAACCCGTCGCCATCGGGGTGGACCGTCGGCGGCAACCGCTCAACGCGTTCGACGGGTCTTCGCCAGAAGCCACGCACAGCGACTGAAGGCACGAGAACGTCGCGGTATCCGGTCGACATCATGCCCCGTCGCACCTCGTCGGCTTCGCCTCTACCCTCCACCGCGACTAGTTCATGCCACTCCAAACCCGGTATCTCGACGCGACGGTTAGTTTCAGTGTCAATGCCGCTCGCCGTAAAGAAACCTTCCCGAAGCGCAATCCAGAGTGCTTCCTGCGCTTCGCGGATGGACATGTTGAGTGCTTCCTCGCCTTCAGCGCGGTCAATGGCGGCACTGATACCCAGCAAGGCAAGTGTCGGTTTTGATCGCTGCTCAAGGTGCCATCCTTCATAGATCGGCCCGTCAAGTCCCCGCCGACAGCGCTGCCAGAGCCAATCGAAGCACTCCGCTCGATAAAGTGCCGACCACTCGCGCACCTCGTTGAGGTCGAGATAGGCTATCCAGGCCACCGCCATGGGCAGCGTCCAGTGCGTCTGGGCCTCGGGTCGATAATCATCGGCACCAGGCTGGCGCGACAGGCTGCCAAGGCCGAGGCGGATCGCTTCGGCGTCTGCCTCTTCACCGGTGATTTCACCTAACTTGGCACGCTCGAAAAGCTCCTTGAGCCGGCCTTGATCGTCCATGACCTCTTTCTCTCTGTCCCTTTCGGAGTTGCCTTCTTCGTCGTCATCCTCGACGCTCATCATCTCCAGAAGGCCCCCCGAAGGCGCTAACTTTCCCGGGGGGCGTGCGCTCCTCGGGTTTGGGTGTGGGCAATTCCGCGGCGGTCGCGAACATTCCGATTCAGGCGTCTTTCTTCAGGCCAATCACTTCGGCGGACCTCTTTCCTGAGAGCGCTGCCGCGATTGGCCCTACGGCGCGGCCTGCAGCCTGCGTGGCGGGGTCGAATTGGACATGCGCATAGATCGAGGTCGAGCGGGCGTTGCTGTGGCCCAGGATGGCGCCTGTCATTGCCAGCGTCTCGCCTGTCGATACGGCCGCAGATCCGAGAGTATGCCGAAGTGTCTGGGGCGTGACACCCGGCAGCTTCGCCAGTTCGACCACTTTCGGCCAAATCCGCTTCGTTCCCTGGAAATGTCCTGCCCCGCTGGACGCCGGGAAGACGAAGGGCGAATTGCCGTAGCGAGGAAGGGCGGAAAGCATCGCCAAGGCTGGAGCGGCAAGTGGCCGGACGCTGGCCCCTGTCTTGCTGTCCGCCAGAGCAAGGCAGGACCGCTGAAAATCGACCTCTGCCCATTTCAGGCCGGCGATTTCATCCCGTCGGCACCCGGTGAGCGCCCAAAGGCGGCAGATGTCCAAGGCTTTCGGATTGATGCCTTGTCCCTCCAGGATCTCCAGCGCCTGCCCGAGCCGCCCGACCTCTTCGATAGAGAGATACCGAGTGCGCCGATTGTCTGTCTTACGGATGGAGGCAGTTGCGAAGGGATTTTCGGTCACGAGACGCCGCCGGACTGCGAAGGAAAAGACGGCAGACAAATCCCGCGCCACCTTTCGCGCTGCCCCCTCGCCGCCTCGAACGATGATCCGCTGCCGAGGACCGATCTTTTCGTCGCTGGCGGTCTTCCCCTTCCCAATGTCGCGAACCATCCGTTCAATGTCGGTAGAGCTGATCTCCGTGATGCGTCTAGTGCCGAGCAGCGGGACCACATGATTGCGGAGGCGCCCGAGGGTGTAAGCCTTCGTCGTCGGCTTCATCGCCTCGCCCTGGCGCATGCCACGCTGGACGTAGCAGCCCTCCTCCTCATACAGGTCGATCAGATCAACGATCCGAAGCTCCTTACGCTTGTCCGCCCGGTCCCGAGCGGGATCGTTTCCCTTGCTCGCGGCGGTGAGAATATCCCGCGCCTTCCTCCTGGCTTCGTCGGGCGTGAGGCTCTGAACACTCCCGAGCGCCATCCGCCGCTTCGTCACGCTGCGCCCGCCAGGAAAGGGACGATATTCGACCTGCCACGTCTTCACACCGGTTGCCGATATCCGAACCGCAAATCCCTTCAAATCGGCGTCGTAAACGATGAACGCCTTGTCCTTCGCGGCCAGTCCGTCTACCGCCCGTTTCGTGAGCTTGGTCGTTGCCATGTCGCCACCGTGTCGCCACCGGCAAGGCATCTTCAGTCATCGCCGGTAATTCAAGGAAAGCGTAACATGCGGAAATAACTGACGGAAGGGGCATCGTGGAAATGCCGGGTAATCCCTGGAAAACTCAGATGCCAACCTTGCCAAGGTTGGGGTCGTGGGTTCGAATCCCATCGCCCGCTCCAATTTTCTCCCTAGTGATTGAGAATCCAGAACGTTATTTTAGCGAGCCAATGGCGTTCGGCCATAGCTGAAATCAATCCCGCACCGGGCGCTGATTCCCTCTTCCAGGGGTTGCGCCCCCTCCTCTTTCATAGCCTGCGGCGACAGACCGCGCGGACGTCATGGGACAGCTCGATCCGGACCAGAAACGGCGCCTCGACCCCGTTCCATGCGGTCGCCATCCGGCTGCCCGCACACGACATTTTGATCCCAGAGCTGGACCACGTGCCGTACTCTCTCTCCAAGGCACCTTGGAGGAGGAAACCATGGCGCGTTCGTCCGTATTGTTTGCCGCCACTCTTGTAGCAGGGACCCTTGTCGGTCCCGCCATGGCTCAAGACAGTCCAATGAGCTTCTTCGTCACCAGTCAGGGGCCGGGCGACGGCGCCAATCTCGGCGGCCTGGAAGGAGCGGACGCCCACTGCACCAGCCTCGCGGAAGCTGCCGGCGTCACCGGAAAAACCTGGGCGGCCTATCTGAGCACCAGCGACACCGACGCCCGTGATCGCATCGGCGGCGGGCCTTGGGTCAACGCGAAAGGCGAAACCATCGCCGACAGCCTCGACGCGCTGCACAGCGACGCGAACGCCATCACCAAGGCGACCGCGCTGAACGAGAGCGGCGAATTGGTCAATGGCCGCGGCGATCAGCCGAACCGCCATGATATCCTCACGGGCTCGCTCCCGGACGGCACCGCGCACGAAGCGACTTGCGAGAATTGGACGTCGAGCGGCGAAGGCAGCGCGATGGTCGGCCATCATGATCGCATGGGGCTCGACGAGTCCGCCGAGGCCAAATCCTGGAACTCGTCGCATCCCTCGCGCGGTTGCGGACAAGAGGCGTTGCAAGGCACCGGCGGAGACGGCTTGCTCTACTGCTTCGCGAAATAGCTAAGGCAAGAGCGGCGGAAAGTCGCGATGACATCCAAGCTGCTCTCGCGTGAATCGCCGCGCAAAGGTTTCAGACGCAGGATTCGGACATAAAAGCGGAAAATGGTAGCGGAGGAGCGTTGCCGCCATTACAGTGCTATGACTAAATTCGTTTGCTGAGCTACATTTGCTTGGTCACGAGAACTTTTAGGTTCGAGTCCTGCCCCCGGACAGGTTCCATCATCAATTGCTGATCACGCAAATATAACAAGCATTTAGGCCGCTCTCTGGACGGTCGCTTTGCGTTCTATTCCGTTGACGAACTCGACATTGAGACGGGAGATGCCAGCGACGGATGTGGCGAAGACGGACGATGGTTGAACCTGTCTGCGCCCTATGCGGGCTTTGGCTCCGGCATTGGGATCAGCTTGGCCATCTTCCTCAGGTTCTGAGCGGTGGCTGCGAGATGGAACTCGTCTCGGGCCCCGCATGGCTGTCAATGCCGCGTGAATTCCCCAAAAGCGCCGAAGTAAAATTTCCCAATTCCGCCGGTCAGCTCGCTGTGGCGAAGGGGTCGAGCCGAGGCGGTCGCCCGCGACGGCGCGGCTGGGCTTGTAGCGGCGGAGCGATGATGGCCTTCGAGCGGACGTGCTCGGGCATGAGCTCGGCGTGCGGGCGAAGCCGATAGCTTGATCCCTCGATCTGAACGACGACGGCGTGATGCAGCAGGCGATCGAGGAGCGCGGTGGCGATGACCGGATCGCCGAAGACGTCGCCCCATTCGGCAAAGCCGCGATTGGACGTCAGGATCATCGCGCCCCGTTCATAGCGGGCGTTGACCAGTTGGAAGAAGAGGTTGCCGCCGCCGGCCCCGACCGGCAGGTAGCCGATCTCGTCGACGACCAAGAGTGATGGGCGGCAGAAGAAGCGGATTTTCTCCTGGAGCCGGCCTTCGCGTTCGGCGCGGCCTAGCGCCGCGATTAGCTCGGCGAGCGTGGAGAAATAGACGCTCTTCCCGGCCTTGACGGCCTCGACGCCAAGGGCGGTCGCCAGATGGCTTTTCCCGGCCCCGGGTGGCCCGAGAAAGTGGACGACCTCGCAGCGTTCGATGAAGCCGAGCTGAGCGAGCGTGAAGATGCGGTCCCGGTCGAGCGATGGCTGGAATGAGAAGTCGAAGCCAGTCAGCGTCTTGATTGTCGCCAGGCGGCCCATTCTGAGGGCCGTCTTGATCCGGCTGTTCTCGCGAAGGGTCAGCTCTTCGGCCAACAGAGTGTCGATCGCCTCGAGGGCCGTGATCTCGCCCTGTTCCAGCCGGCGCACGAGATGGTCGAGGGCCTCCAGCGCCCGCGGCATCTTCAGCCCGACGAGATCGTGGCGGATGCGGTCGATCGTCGATGGCGTCTGGTCGAGCGAAGCGGTCATGACCGGCCTGCCTGCGCCAGCACTTGGGCGACGGCGTCGTAGAATGCGAGTGAACGTTGCGCGACGACATCGCCGGTGCCGCGCACCACGATAGCCTCGCCGGATCCCTGCAATCGTCTTCGAGGCGGATGCCCGCGATGACCGGGCGCCACCCGGCGCTGCTTGCGGCCCTCAAGGATCGGATGTGTCGCGATTAGCACGCTGTCCTCGAAGATATGGACCTCGCCGGCAAGCTTGTGAACCTCGACAATCCGCCGGCGCGTGGCGTCAGGAACGCTGTAGAGGTTGCCGTCGACACTGACCATGCCGTCCCGGCTGAGGCGGCGCTCCAGCTTGAGGACCGATCGGAACGGCGCGACCGGCAGCGGCCGCAAACAGGGCCGTTTCTCGGCGAACGCCTCGCCGACGACGCGCTGGGTCGTGGCATGCACCCGGCAGTTGGCGACGGTATCGAGCCAATGGGCCAGTTGCCGGTTCAGATCGTCGAGATTGCGGAACGAGCGCGCCAGGAAGAAGTCTTCCCGGATATATCGGAACGGCCGCTCCACCTCGCCCTTCGTCTGAGCCCGATATGGCCGGCAAGCTTTGGGGTGATAGCTGTAGTGACGAGCGAGAGCAACGAGCGCCCGGTTATAACCTGACCGACACGGAGACCCCGATGACCGATACGGCCATGCCGCTGATTGAGCTTCTTCGGAAGCATGACGAGGGAGATTTTCTGCGCACCGTGAGCGAAGCCGTCCTCCAGCTTTTGATGGAACACGATGTCGAGGGCCAGATCGGCGCCGGACGGCACGAGCGGTCCGATGGCCGGCTGACCTATCGCAATGGGTATCGCGACCGCGAGCTAAAGACGCGGCTTGGATCGTTGAACCTTCGCGTGCCGAAGCTGCGGCAGGGCTCGTATTTTCCCGGCTTCCTGGAACCGCGCCAGACGTCCGAGAAGGCTTTGGTCGCCGTCATTCAGGAGGCGTGGATCAACGGTGTCTCGACCCGGCGCGTCGATGATCTCGTGCAGGCGATGGGCCTGGCGGGGATTTCCAAGAGCACGGTATCGAAGCTGTGCAAGGAGATCGACGAGCGGGTCGGCGAATTCCTCGATCGCCCGCTGACCGGCGAATGGCCCTATATCTGGCTGGACGCGACCTATCTGAAGGTCCGTCAGGGCGGGCGCATCGTCTCCGTTGCCGCGATAATCGCCGTCGCGGTCAATACGGGCGGACGGCGCGAGATCATTGGCCTGGCGATCGGCCCGTCGGAGGCCGAGACCTTCTGGACCGATTTCCTGCGTTCGCTGAAGAGCCGCGGCCTTGCCGGCGTGAAGCTGGTGATCTCCGATGCCCATACCGGCCTCAAGGCGGCGATCGCCCGGGTCTTCAACGCGACCTGGCAGAGATGCCGGGTGGGCCTGTTGAAGAAGTCGGTTTCTGCCGCCTCTACGGCAAAAGAGGCGTCTGATGGCAGCTTGGGAGGCCCGCGGCGCCGGATTCGATCAGATCGGAGCGACTCGGCGTTCAAGGTTCGCGGTAACGATGCGCGGGGCGCCCAACAAACGAAGAATTTGCCTGAACAGAGCGGCGGCGAGCCGCTTCAGGTTGATAGCCGCGGCCGTCAGATAAGCTTGGATCTTCATGTTCGAGAGCCCGCGCCGAATGGCCCGAGCCAAACCGTGCCAGGTCTTGGCTTCGCCATGGAATCCTTCAGATCTCCAACGATGGCGCTGATAAAGGCGTTTATCTTCCTCACCCCATCTCTCGCGCCGCCGCCGAGCCCGTAGCAGAGCGGGATAATCCTCGCCGACGACGACCGCTTTGTTCACCCGGCCTTTCGAAAGGCACAACGATGCAAGGTCGCAGCCCCGACAATCGGCGGCTCGGGACGTGAAGAAGCGTCCGTGTTTGATGGCCCTGCCTGCCTTCAGAATTTTTCCCCGCGGGCACTTCAAAACGTGATGCTTGGCATCGTATCGAAAACGACGCATCGGGACCTTGCTGCGGATCGGTTCGGCTTTGGTCGGAATGACGGCGGTGATGCTGCGGCGCTCAAGACCGCCGAATACCTTCGCATAAGCATAGCCGGCGTCGGCCGTCGCAACCTCGATCGCCACGCCGGTCGTTTCCGCCACCACGTCCAGCCGGCTCAGGATTTCCTTCCCTTCGTTGACCTCTCCCGTCGTCACCTCGACATCGAGAATGACACCGCAGACATCGTCGACGACGCCATGCTGCTTGTAGCTCGGTTCCAGTCGCCGATTGCGCCCGTTGGTCGCCATGCTGGCGTCGGGGTCGGTGACGCAGACCTTCTTGTATTTGCCCGACTTGCGCGATCTCTTCGCGGTCATTTCGGCGTCCTTTGCAATGTCGTCCTGATCGTCATTTTCGGCTCTCACGCTATCGAGGTGGCGCACCGCCAAGCTTTCCCAGCTGACGTCCGCCCGGATCAGCGAGGCATCGACATGAACCACCTCACCCTTGGCGATCCCGGCGGCGACACAGACCTCGACCGTGCGCTCGAAGATGCGGCGGAAGCGCTCCGCACCCCAGCGCTGGCGAATGCGGGTCAGCGAAGAATGATGGGGCAATGCTTCATGCAAACCGAAGCCAACGAACCAGCGGATCGCGAGATTGACCTGTGCCTCGCGCATCAAACGACGGTCATGAACGATGCCGAGCAGGAAGCCGGCAAGCATCAGGCGAACGGCAACCTCCGGGTCGATCCCCGGCCGTCCGAATTCGGCTGAGTAACAATCCGCAACCGCCTCACGCATCCACGAGAGATCAAGAACCCGATCGACCCGGACGAGAATGTGATCGTCCGGAAGCAGCTCCCGAAGCGAGCCGCACATATAGAGCTCAAGCTGATCGCGTTCCTTCCGACCCAACATCGAATGCCGCCTCCGATGACCATCGTCTTCGGGAAAGAGAATCACCAATCGTCGACTTCTTCAACAGGCCCAGGGTTCACTTTCAAAGAAACGCGCTGGCCCATGCCGGCAAGAGCAGCCGGCGCGTCGTCGCTGCCTTTATCGCCACTGCCTTCGCACAGAACGACCATGCCAACGCCAGCAAGCAATGGCGCCATGTCGCCGACCAGATGCGCGGCAAGTTGCCGAAACTGGCCAGTCTCATGGATGACGCGGAGGAGGATGTCCTCGCCTACATGACTTTCCCGCCGCAGCACCGCGCGAAATTACACAGCACAAATCCGATCGAGCGGCTCAACGGCGAGATCAAGCGGCGCACCGACGTCGTTGGCATCTTTCCGAACGAGAAAGCAATCACCCGGCTCGTCGGCGCTATCCTTATGGAGCAGAACGAGGAATGGGCCGTCCAGCGCTCGCGCTACATGACACTGGAAACGCTGGCTCCCGTCTGCGATGATCCCATCATCAGCCTGCCTGCTGCATGATGGGCTGAGCTGCTCGTCGCTGCCGCGATCCGCGAGGCCAGACGTCAGCTACACCACGCACCGGGACACGACCACAGCGTCGCCTGCATTGATCCATTCGTCCTTGTTCGGAGACCCACAGCGCGTGAAGTTCAGGGGCGTTCAAGAACGGCCTCGCCAATCAGCGCCGCCCCCTGGCGTCCAACCTCGTCGATGAGGATATTCAGATCTGCGCGGGTCGTTCGGTGATTGTTGATTGCGGCGCGCAGGCAATGGCGGCCTTGCACCGTCGTGTCGGATACCGCAGCAACGCCAGCTTCCTGCATCCGAACCATGATTTCGGTGTTCAGCTTCTTGAGTGCCGGCTCGGGCAGCCCACCCGGGTCGTATCGAAAGCAGACGATGTTGATGGCGGTCGGAAAACAGATGCTGAGATCGGGGGTGGCTGTGATCCGTTCCGTCAGATAGTGCGCATGGGCGAGATCCTGATCGATCAGGCGGCCAAATTTGGCGACGCCATGTTCCTCAAGCGCCATCCACACCTTGAGCGCACGAAACCCGCGCGATGTCTGAAGGCCGAAGTCGTTCAACCAGGCCCCTGAAGCGATGCCGCGCGGTGCGTTTTCCAGATACTCCGGCGTCAGCGTGAAGCTCCCGAAATGTGCATCGGCATCCCGGACCAGGGCGCAGCCCACCTCAAACGGGGCGTGGAGCCATTTGTGCGGGTCGAGCGCGATGGAATCGGCCCGCGCGATCCCGCGCACCAGCGCCTTCCCCTCGGGCGCGATGGCAAGAAGCGCGCCGATGCAGCCGTCCACATGCAGCCACAGCCCGTCTTCGGCGCAGAGATCTGCAATCGCCTCCAGATCGTCGATAGCACCGGTATTGACCGTGCCAGCGGTCGCGATCACGCAGGCGGGCTGGGCCCCTGCCGCCCTGTCTTCGGCGATGGCGGTGCGAAGGGCTGAAACGTCCATCCGGCAGGCCGCGTCCGTGGGTACGCGGCAGAGCGCCCGGTTGCCCATCCCCATCGCCTCGAGGGCGATCTGGTGACACGAGTGGATCTGGTCGGAGCCGTAGAACCGCATGGGTTCCTTCAGCGCACCCACGCCCAGTTCGCGCAGGTCGATACCGGACATCCGGTTGCGCGCCACGGTCAACCCGATCAGGTTGGCCATCGACCCGCCCGAGACCAGCGTGCCGCTGGCCTCGGGCGGGTAGCCCATCATCTCCTTCAACCAATTGACGACCTGCTTGTCGATCTCCGCAGCGGCATGATCGCCTCCGCCCAGATTCGAGCCAAGAATGGCTGCAAGGAAGTCTCCCAGCGCGCCAGTGAAGTTGCTCGCCCCCATGTACCACATCCAGAAGCGCGGATGGATGTTGCCCATCGGGTAGGGCAGCATGTTTGTGACGAGATCGTCGTAGACCTCCGCCAGCGGCCGGCCCTCCTGCGGCACCGGGCTGCGGAACCGTGCGCGTACCTCGGGCGGCATGTCCTGCCAAAGAGGGCGTTCGCGAACGTCGCGGATATAGTCGACCGCGTCGTCAACGACGCGTCGGGCAAGGACGCGGAGCACTTCCCAATCCGCAGGGTCGAGGGTTTCCTCCCGGGCAGACTTCGCTTCTTTCGCGATCGTATCCATTGCTCGTTTCCCAAGCTGAAATATGTCGCCCACATGGGTGACCATCAGGACGCCTCAGGACCGCCGCACCACCAGCGTCGCCGCAATAGGCGGCAATGCGTCGCCCGACACGGTACGCGCGTCGCTGATCGCCTCGCCGCCGGCCGCCTCGTGGGTAAGCACGCACCCGGCCGCCCGTCGCCGTCTACTCGGCGGCCATCTGGAAACCGGGGGTCGAACGCGACAACGCCGTTTCTTCCTCGGTCATATCCTCGGGGATCGACTCGAACAGCGGCGTTGACATGTAGCGTTCGCCCGTGTCGGGCAGCATGCAGAGGATGACGGTCCCCGGCTCGGCCCGTTCGGCGATCTTCATGGCGACGGCAAAGGTCGAGCCGCCCGAGACGCCTGTCAGGATGCCTTCCCGCCGCGCGAGTTTCTGCGCCCAGGCAATGCCGTCGGGGCCGGCCACGGGTATCAGCTCGTCATAAAGCCCGTCGTCCACCGCTTCCTGCAGAACGTGGGGAATGAAGTCAGGGGTCCAGCCCTGGATCGGGTGCGGCTGGAAAGCGGGGTGGCTTTCCGCGGGCGAGTGATCGGAATTTCGCGCCTGCGCGTGGCCGCTGCCCAGAAGCTGCGCATTGGCGGGTTCCGACAGGACGATCTTCGTCTCCGGCCGCTCGCGGCGTAAAACGCGACCAACGCCCGTCACCGTGCCGCCCGTGCCGTAGCCGGTGACCCAGTAATCCAGCCGCTCGCCGGCAAAATCGGCGAGTATCTCGCGGGCGGTCGTGTTCTCGTGGATGCGGGCGTTGGCCTCGGTCTCGAACTGGCGGGCAAGGAACCAGCCGTTCGCTTCGGCCAGTTCCACAGCCTTGCGATACATGCCGACGCCCTTTTCCGCACGAGGTGTGAGCACGACCTTTGCACCCATCATCCGCATCAGCTTGCGGCGCTCGACCGAAAAGCTGTCGGCCATCGTCACCACCAGCGGATAGCCCTTCGCCGCGCAAACCATGGCCAGCCCGATGCCGGTGTTGCCCGACGTCGCCTCGACCACCGTCTGGCCCGGGCTAAGGCTTCCGTCCTGCTCAGCCTCCTCGATGATGCTGAGCGCCAGTCGGTCTTTGACCGACCCGGCCGGGTTGAAGGCCTCGACCTTCACGTAGATATCTACCCCGGCTGGCGCGAGTGAATTGATCCAAATTGCAGGAGTGTCTCCGATGGTTTCGAGGACGCTGGCGAAAAGCTTGCCGCGTCCCTGCGTTGTGCGTCTCGTCATGGCGTCCATTGATTTTCTCCGTTTCCTAAAAGGATCTGCGGTATTTTGTGCGTGTTCACGCCGCTAATGTGTGTCGTTGGAAACCGCCGTTGCGTGGTGGCTATGGGCGAGACCTTCGGGGCTTTCTGAAAGGGCATGCCGCTGTACCGGTCCGAGCGGCCGATCAATGCTGATGTTTAAACGGCGCGAACAAGATCAGTTCGACCCAAAGCGTGAATTGCGGGCTATTCGCTCCAGAATTGTTGACAACGTGCATGCAAGATTATTCCCATGGTTGGCCCGCTCAGGGGCCGTCCAGCGGTTGTCTGCCGCCGCCCGGTTCCGCGGCTATTACTGAAGGAACTCGGACTTCGGAGGGCTGATCTGAAAAACGATTACCTCAACCGGCTCGTCGCTTTCATTGATCACCCGCATCGGAGAATTCAAGGGCTCGGCAATTGCTTCCCCGGCAGCGACCTGGCGCCGTTCCTGCCCTTCGAGCTCCATCGTCAGCGTCCCCTTTGCGATGTAGAGGTAAACCGGTGACGGATGGGTATGCCAGGCGGCGATCGTTCGCGGTTCGATCATCGCACGGACCACCCGCACTTCCAGCTCTCCTTCCGGCATATCCAGTGGATGCGCCAGCACCTGACTCAGCTCTGAGGCTGGGCGGTCGATCTCGGTCATTTCGGTCTGGGCGAAGGCGGCTCCAGAAATCAGGATCACCGCACATGTCAAAGCGCGTATCATGTTAATCTCCAAGGGTTTTCAGGGTGATTCAAGCCGAAGTGAGTGGCCCGTCAGTGTTGGTGCTCGGGCGGCGCGAACAGGATCATCTCGACCCGGTCGGCGCCTTCGACGTAGGCGTCATGCCCCGGCGGGATTTCGAAGAAGTCGCCCGTGCTGATGCGCGTCTCGATGCCCGTGTCGATCATGCGAACCACGAGCCGGCCCGTGATGCAGTAGCCGGTGTGCCGCATGGGGCAGGAGACGGGCGAGCCGAGCAGCGGCTTCTCGTCGGCCTCCCAAGTCCACCCGGGTTCGAAGATCGCATGCATTCCTGCGCTGCCATCGGCCATCTTGACGATGGAGATGCCCCCGCGATGTTTCATGTCCAGGAGTTGATCAGGCGTTTCGAACCGTCTTGTTTCTATCGCATTTTCTTGCATCGTTCTCTCCGTTCCCCTTTTGGCTCTTCCGAAGCCAGCGCAATTGTACTCGGTGAACCTAGGGTATTCGCTTCGGCAAAGCATGACGGAGTTCTGGAGATTTCCTGTAGAAGCCGATGATTGTGCTGTATGTTCGCGCATAACAGGGACTTGGAGATTTCCCAGTCGACGCGGAGCGAGTTCAGCTTAGAGCCTGAGCGAAAAGGAGTTGAGCGATATCAGCAGGTTGTGATTCCCCTACGTTGTCGAGACGATGGGGAATCGAGATGGCCTG
>NZ_JAZHLJ010000067.1:0-19586 GCF_036549495.1 Aurantimonas sp. C2-5-R2 | reverse complement strand
TCGTGCCGATCGCGATGGAAGAGAAGCTGCGCTTCGCCATCCGTGAAGGCGGCCGCACCGTCGGGGCCGGCATCGTCGCCAGCATCGTCGAGTAAGACACGCGACAAGCGGGCGCGTCGCATTTAGCGCCGGCAGCACCGAGACGATCGCAGAACGGGCCCCGCGAGGGCCCGTTTTTGTGGGGTGTAAATTGCCCGCGACCGCGGGTTACAAGAGCCCGAGTTCGTGCTTGCGGGCCTCATCGAGGACGAATGGCTGGTCGAGCGCCGCGGCCCGCCGCCACCATTCCGGAAGGTGGTCATTGCTGAATTCCGATTGGCGGGGTGCTCGCTGTGCCGCTTTCGAGCGGCGACTTTCCTGCTTGTGAACGATCGCGGCCTTCGAGAATGCGCCCTGGACATACCGCCCCAGGAAATTGCGTTTGGATTTTGCAAACAGGCCGGGCTCCAGCCAGAGAGCTTGCAGATCCGTTTCAAGGGACGCGTCCCACCAGGCGTAGCCCAGGGACACCTGGTCCCAGATATTGGGGTAGTCGGTGCAATAACGGCACCATCTTTCGATCAGATCCTCGGCGTTCGGGCCACTGCCGAAATACGCTTGGCCGCCGTAGAACGACCAACCGCCGCGCTTCACCACGGCGAAATCGCCGGAGAAGCGCTCCAATTCCGTCACCTTGCGGCGCAAAATCGCGTCGGCGTCGATCCACAAGATCGGCCGTTCGTCTTGTTGCCGCATGTCACGGACGAACAGCGCCTTCTGCGCGCAGTTCTCCACCCAGCTCGATTTCGGCGCGCGGGGTTCTATCCGCGAATCAAGCCCCAGTCGGTCGACCGAGGCTTTCAAGGCCGACGCATGATCTTCGTAGGCTGTTCCGGGGGTGTAGTACGAGACGATAAGCGGGTGGGTCACGGCAGCATTCGGTTCGTGGATGGGATCGCGCGTAGACCTAGGCGAAACTCGGCCCCGGGGCTAGCGCGGCATGTCGTTTCTGTCGGGTGCGGGTGGGGACGAGGGAGCAAGGCCGAAGGGGGCGGAAAGCCGGCATGGCCTTGAAAGTCTTGCCGGGGAAGTGCGATGAGGTTGGCGAACCGCTTCACCCCACGGTGCGGCACCTTTCTCCGCCACCGAATTGTTCGTGAAGGAATTGCATTCGTGACCAGCCCGTCGGCCCGCATCTTCATCGGCTATGATTCCAACGAGGTCATCGCCTATCACGTCCTGGCGCAGAGCATCATCGAGCATGCGTCGATGCCGGTTATGTTCGCGCCGATCGTCTTGTCCAATCTCGACGGCATCTTCACCCGCGAGCGCAACACCCTGCAATCCACCGAATTCTCGTTCTCCCGCTTTCTGGTGCCCTATCTCAGCGGCTTCGAGGGGTGGAGCCTGTTCATGGACTGCGACATGCTCGTGCGGGCCGATATCGCCGAGCTCTGGGCGCTGCGTGACGATCGCTATGCCGTCATGTGCGTGAAGCACGATTACCAGCCGAAGATCGAGACGAAGTTTCTCGGCCAGGCGCAGACCAAATACGAAAAGAAGAACTGGTCGAGCGTCATGCTGTTCAATAACGCCAAGTGCCGTGCCTTGACTCCGGATTTCGTCAACACCGCGACCGGCCTGCAGCTGCACCAGTTCAAGTGGCTCGACGGCGACGAGAATATCGGCGAGTTGCCGGCGGCCTGGAACTGGCTGGTCAACGAATATGACCATCGCGCCGACGCCAAGAATGTCCATTTCACCGACGGCGGGCCGTATTTCGACGAATACAAGGATGACGACTACGCCGAGGAGTGGTTCGCCATGCGCGAGCGCACCTTGCATGTCCGGCAGCGTGGCGACTGAGAAAGATCGCGGCTCCTGGCGGTCGTGCCGGCCGACTCGCTAGAGCGTTGGAATATCAAAGAGGAAACGGATGGCGGACACCTCCTGGATCGGGGATCGTGATGGCTGGGCAGCGTTCTTCGCCGGCTTCGAACGCATCGTCCTCGTGGCCAATAGCGACGCCGTCGATATCGCGGCGCTGCGGCAGCGTTTTGGCGATGACGCGCTCTACGTGTTCTTCAACAAGGTGTTCAAGGTTCTGTCCGAGCCGTTCGCGGGCTCTTGCCTGCTCGTGGCCAGGAGCAGTCCGGCGGGAGCCAACATCGTCTACCGAAACGAGGTGGAGAGCGTCCTTGGTCTGTTGCGCTCGCCGAAATTTCGCGGCGTCCTGAATCTGCGGACGGCGCCGGGCGAGACATTCAGCCGGGCCGAGGAGTTCGGCGGCGCCAGGGCGGGCTTTCTCGATCTCGCCGACTATTTTGATGACTTCTATCCCGCAAGCCATGTGCCGACCAGCGGCTTTGCGCTGGCCGTGTGGCTGGCGGAGAACTGCCCGACCTCGCGGGTCGTGCTGGCCGGCTTCACCGCACAACGCTCGGTGCAATGGAAGCTGTTTCACGATCACGACTGGACCTTCGAGCAGATCGTGCAAAGATTGTTGCTGCGATCGAACAAGATCGAGAGGATCGGCGGGTCGGACACAAGCGGGCTGGAGGCGATTGCCCGCAGGTTTCCCGACACAACCCCGGAAGAGCTGTCGCTTGTCGCGTCACAGGTCCTGGCCGAACGGCTCGAAGGCTCGAATATGGCGATCGACCGGCTGTTTTCGTTGACGCGCCTGCAAGGGCGGGTCGATGGCTTGCTGCGATCGCTGAAGCTAAAGACGCGCAAGCAGAAGCTGGCGGCCAGATCGCGAACAGATACTGCGAAACCGTGACTGCGCCGATCGCTCCAATGGGCGCCAGTGCATTTAACCGACCCGCTCGACCTCCCTGGGGAGGAGAAGTTGAGCGATCTGCTCCGGGTGAGTAACCTGCAACGATGTGCCCGGCGGTCGTTCGCCGTAGCCCCAGGAAGCGTGCAGGAAATCGATACCCGCGCGCCGGGCGGCTTCGGAGTCGCTCGCCATGTCGCCGACGTAAATTGTCTCGCACGGGTCGCAACGTGTCAGTGCCATTGCCATCAACAAGTGATCCGGCGCCGGTTTGCCGCGACAGGCGCTGTCGGGGCAGCGGACGACGGAAAAGACCGGCGGAAGCCGCTCGAGCAGGATCGCGGTGCGCTCGCTGTCCTTGGAGGTGACGATGCCGAGCTTGCGTCCCGCCGCATAAAGGCCGTCGAGCATGAGGGCGATGTCGGCGTAAACAGGCGCTGACGCCAGGTCGAGCGCCGAACGCTGTCGATAGATGATTTCCGCGCTGTCGGAGAGGTGGCCGATCCCGAGACGGCGCATGATCGACCCGAAGGGCTGTCCGATCTCCGCGATGTAGGCATCGAAGGGAACGTCAACCCCCAGCACCCGGCACACCGCCGACCAGGCCGCCAGCATGTTGGCTCGGGTATCCACCAGGACGCCATCGAGGTCGAAGAGCACGAGACGCTTATCGGCAAGGGGAGGCGGCAACTGCACAGCGAGCTCATAGAGGTTGCGCAATACATAAAATGCAACCTATAGAATATTCGTCGCAGCGTCTGGCGCAAGCGGCGGCCGGTCGAAAGAATCTCATCTTGATGATCCCGTCGACATAGCCTAAGGAAGCCACGCGCGAAGGGGTATAGCTCAGTTGGTAGAGCGGCGGTCTCCAAAACCGCAGGCCGTGGGTTCGAGTCCCTCTGCCCCTGCCATTCGCCGGAAATGAGATTCTGTCGAGCCGGCCCTTGTGAATCGCGGCAAGGGCGGGTAGAGGAACGGCGATCGACATGTGGCGCGTGAGGCTGGCGACCAGCCTTCACGCGCATTAGCTGTGAGCGGTGTATGGCCAAAACCAATCCTTTCACATTTCTCCAGCAGGTTCGATCCGAGACCGCGAAGGTCACTTGGCCAACCCGCCGTGAGACGATCATTTCGACGATCATGGTGTTCGTGATGGTCGCATTCGCCGCGACCTTCTTTTTCGTCGCGGATCAAGTGCTCGGCTATGTCGTGGGCCTGATCATGAATGCCGGCGCTTGACGCCGACGTCGCAGGAGACATCGTAAATTTCATGACCGCCCGCTGGTACATCGTCCACGCCTATTCCAATTTCGAGAAGAAGGTGGCCGAATCGATCGAGGAGCAGGCCCGCCAGAAAGGGCTCTCCGACAAGTTCGAAAAGATCCTCGTGCCCACCGAGAAGGTGGTCGAGGTGCGTCGTGGTCGCAAGGTCGATGCCGAGCGGAAGTTTTTCCCCGGTTACGTCCTGGTCAAGGCCGAGCTGACCGATCAGGTCTTCTCGATGATCAAGAACACGCCGAAGGTCACGGGCTTTCTCGGACCGGACAATCGGCCGGTCCCGATTACCGACAAGGAAGCCGAGCAAATCCTGATGCAGGTGCAGGACGGGGTGGATCGGCCGAAGCCGACGATCTCGTTCGATATCGGCGAGCAGGTTCGGGTCTCCGACGGTCCCTTCGCCTCGTTCAACGGCGTCGTGCAGGAAGTCGATCAGGAGCGGGCGAGGCTCAAGGTCGAGGTCTCGATCTTCGGTCGTGCAACGCCGGTCGATCTCGAATTCGGTCAGGTCGAAAAGGTCTGACCAGAACGGGCTTTTGGTCCGAATCATCGTGCGGAAGGCAATCCGGCTCTAGCCGGTCGGAGATGCCGCACCGCGCGAACTGCAGGTAGCCGGGGCTGGGTCGCTGATTGACCGGTCGTTCGGCTCGAACAAATGAAGGCAGGAGCAAATGGCTAAGAAAATACAGGGCCAGCTGAAGCTGCAGGTTCCGGCCGGATCGGCGACGCCGTCGCCCCCGATCGGTCCGGCGCTCGGTCAGCGTGGCATCAACATAATGGAATTCTGCAAGTCGTTCAACGCGCAGACCCAAGACCAGGAGAAGGGCTCTCCGATCCCGGTGGTGATCACCTATTACCAGGACAAATCCTTCACCTTCGCGATGAAGACTTCGCCGGTGAGCTACTTCCTCAAGAAGGCGGCGAATCTCAAGAGCGGCTCCAAGGAGCCGGGTAAGAGCGTCGCGGGTTCGGTGACGCGCGAGCAGGTTCGCGATATTGCCGAGAAGAAGTTCAAGGATTTGAACGCGAACGACGTGGAAGCGGCCATGGCTATGGTCGAGGGCTCCGCCCGTTCCATGGGCCTCGAAGTGGTGGGTTGAGACGATGGCAAAAGCTGGAAAGCGCATCCGTAACGCCCGCGACGGCATCGACCGCATCAAGCTCTACGGTCTCGACGAGGCGGTCGAGTTGCTGAAGGGCCGTGCGAGTGCCAAATTCGACGAGACGATCGAAGTCGCGATGAATCTCGGCGTCGACCCGCGTCATGCGGACCAGATGGTCCGCGGCGTCGTCAATCTGCCGAACGGCACCGGACGCACCGTTCGCGTCGCCGTGTTCGCGCGGGGCGACAAGGCCGAAGAGGCGAAAGCTGCCGGGGCCGACATCGTCGGCGCCGAAGATCTCGTCGAGCAGGTTCAGGGCGGTACGATCGATTTCGATCGCGCCATCGCCACGCCTGATATGATGGCTCTTGTCGGCCGGCTCGGCAAGGTTCTGGGGCCGCGCGGCCTGATGCCGAACCCGCGGGTCGGAACGGTGACGCCGGACGTTGCCGCCGCCGTGAAGGCATCCAAGGGCGGGGCCGTCGAGTTCCGCGTTGAAAAAGCCGGCATCGTTCATGCCGGTGTCGGCAAGGCGAGCTTTGAGGGCAAGGCGATCGCGGAGAATATCCGTGCTTTCGCCGACGCCGTCCAGAAGGCCAAGCCCTCGGGC
The DNA here is from genome assembly GCF_036549495.1 of Aurantimonas sp. C2-5-R2. Lineage (NCBI taxonomy): Bacteria > Pseudomonadati > Pseudomonadota > Alphaproteobacteria > Hyphomicrobiales > Aurantimonadaceae > Aurantimonas > Aurantimonas sp. C2-5-R2. The sequence goes on along the minus strand of NZ_JAZHLJ010000067.1, from coordinate 13,837 downwards.
GCCAAGGGTATCTATGTGCAGCGCGTCGCGATCACCTCGACGATGGGCCCTGGCGTCAAGATCGATCCGTCGACCCTGAATGCGGCGTAGGTCCGACCCTTAACACTGGTGAGCGGCGCACCTATATGCGCCGATCACCTATACCAAGGTTCCGGGGCTCGCCCCGGTGCGTGGGGGCCTTTCGGGGCTCCCTGAATGCCTGTCCGAGATTGTGGGCGACCGTTTGCTTCGGCATTCGGTCTTAATCGTCAGAAAGCCCGCATGAGACGGGGAAGTTCCAAATTTTCCGGGATCAGCCCGGGTTCTTGGTTCGAACCTCTGAATGCCTTGTGTCGCCCATGGGTTCCGCGGAATCCGCGAAGGGTCTGGCCGAGGGGACAGGATCTCCGAGCGTCGTCCGGATGATCCGGGCGGCAAAAGGCAACCGGCCGCAGCTTCTTCGGAAGCTGAGGCTAAATGGAGAGAGGCAGTGGACAAAGCGGAAAAACGCGAATTTGTCTCGACGCTCAACGAGACCTTCAAGGACTCGGGAACGGTCGTCGTGGCCCACTATGCCGGTCTTACGGTCGCGCAGATGAACGACTATCGTTCGAAAATGCGCGATGCGGGGGGCACCGTCAAAGTCGCGAAGAACCGCCTCGCCAAGATCGCTCTTCAAGGCACGGACGCCGAAGGCATCTCGACGTTGTTCGAGGGCCAGACCCTGATCGCCTATTCAGGCGACCCGGTCGCGGCGGCAAAGGTCACCAACGATTTCGCCAAGGGGAACGACAAGCTCGTCATCCTGGGCGGGACGATGGGCAAGACCACACTCGATGCGAATGGTGTGAAGGCCTTGGCCTCCATGCCGTCGTTGGACGAGCTCAGGGCCAAGCTGGTCGGCATGATCAATACGCCGGCTACTCGGATCGCTGGGGTTCTCCAGGCACCTGCGGGACAACTCGCGCGTGTTTTCGGGGCCTATGCCAAGAAGGACGAGGCGGCGTGAGGACGGTTCCTCGCTGCTCAAACCAAAGTTCGAATCCAAAGGAATACAAACATGGCTGATCTCGCCAAGATCGTTGAAGACCTGTCGAGCCTGACCGTCCTCGAGGCGGCTGAACTCTCGAAGATGCTGGAAGAAAAATGGGGCGTTTCCGCCGCGGCTCCCGTGGCGGTCGCCGCTGCTGGCGGCGGTGCTCCGGCCGAAGCGGCTGAAGAGCAGACCGAGTTCAACGTGATCCTCGTCGCCGCCGGCGCACAGAAGATCAACGTCATCAAGGAAGTCCGCGCGATCACGGGCCTTGGCCTGAAGGAAGCCAAGGACCTCGTCGACAACGCGCCGAAGCCTGTCAAGGAAGCGGTCGACAAGGCCGAGTCCGAGAAGCTCAAGGAGCAGCTCGAGAAGGCTGGCGCCACGGTCGAAGTCAAGTAATCGCGGGTTTCCCGCGCTTGCGCACCAAAATCCGGCGGGCGGGACGGCATTTTGCCGTTCCGCCTTCCGTGCTCGCGCCATGGCGAGCCGGGCGGACGGCGGTCCGATCCGAAACGAGGCAGGAACTGGAGTGACGTGACGCGCGCGTGTTCAGACGGCTCATAGAACCGTTTGGAGACGCGGGCCTTTCGCCCGGCAGATCTGTCAGCCGCACCGGCCTTTTTGGCACGCGGTACCTCTCGACGGAGAGGGAAGAGAATTCAAGCCCTTTGGTCAAGGGCGTTGTCACGAGAAGGAGCGACGATGTCTCAAACGACGACGTTTAGCGGTCGCAGGCGGGTACGCAAATTCTTCGGGTCGATCCCCGAAGTCGCCGAGATGCCAAACCTGATCGAGGTCCAGAAGGCCTCCTATGATCAATTTCTGATGGTCGACGAGCCGCAAGGCGGGCGTCTCGACGAGGGGCTGCAAGCCGTCTTCAAGTCGGTTTTCCCGATTTCTGACTTCTCGGGCCAGGCGATGCTGGAATTCGTGAAATACGAATTTGAGGCGCCGAAATTCGACGTTGAGGAGTGCCGTCAGCGCGATCTGACCTACGCTGCGCCGCTCAAGGTGACGCTGCGCCTCATCGTGTTCGATATTGACGACGACACCGGCTCCAAGTCGGTGAAGGACATCAAGGAGCAGGACGTCTACATGGGCGATATGCCGCTCATGACGTCCAACGGCACCTTCGTCGTGAACGGCACCGAGCGCGTCATCGTCTCGCAGATGCACCGTTCCCCCGGCGTGTTCTTCGATCACGACAAGGGCAAGAGCCACTCGTCGGGCAAGCTGCTGTTCGCCGCCCGCGTCATTCCCTATCGCGGCTCCTGGCTCGACATCGAGTTCGACGCCAAGGACGTCGTGCATGCGCGCATCGACCGCCGCCGCAAGATTCCGGCGACGAGCCTGCTGATGGCGCTCGGCATGGATGGCGAGGAGATCCTGTCGACCTTCTACGACACCGTGAAGTTCGAGAAGGATAAGAAGGGCTGGCGCGTGCCATTCTCGGTGGAGCGCGTGCGCGGCCAGGGCGCCGTCGTCGACCTCATCGACGCCGACAGCGGCGAGGTTCTCGTCGAGGCCGGCAAAAAGGTGACGGCTCGCCAGGCTCGCCAGATGCAGGAGAAGGGCGTCAAGGCCCTGCGCGCGACCGAGGAGGATCTTGCCGGATCCTACATCGCCGAGGATATCGTCAATCCTGAGACGGGCGAAGTGTATCTCGAGGCCGGTGATGAGCTCGAGATTACCGTCGATGCCAAGACCGGCGAGCGCAAGGGCAATCTGATCGACCTGATCGCGGCCGGTTACGACGAGATCACCGTTCTCGACATCGATCACGTCAATGTCGGCGGCTATATCCGCAATACGCTGGCGGTCGATAAGAACGAAGGTCGTCAAGACGCGCTGTTCGACATCTACCGGGTGATGCGTCCCGGCGAGCCGCCGACGATCGAGACCGCCGAAGCGATGTTCAACTCGTTGTTCTTTGACGGCGAGCGCTATGACCTGTCGGCCGTCGGCCGCGTCAAGATGAACATGCGTCTCGACGTCGACGCCGAGGACACCGTGCGCGTGCTGCGCAAGGAAGACATCCTCGCGGTGGTCAGAACCCTCGTCGACCTTCGGGACGGCAAGGGCGAGATCGACGACATCGACAATCTCGGCAACCGCCGGGTGCGTTCGGTCGGCGAGCTGATGGAGAACCAGTATCGCGTCGGCTTGCTGCGCATGGAACGCGCGATCAAGGAGCGCATGAGCTCCGTCGAGATCGACACGGTGATGCCGCAGGATCTGATCAACGCCAAGCCCGCCGCCGCCGCCGTGCGCGAGTTCTTCGGTTCGTCGCAGCTGTCGCAGTTCATGGATCAGACCAACCCGCTGTCGGAGATTACCCACAAGCGCCGCCTCTCGGCGCTTGGACCCGGCGGCCTGACGCGCGAGCGCGCCGGCTTCGAGGTGCGCGACGTGCATCCAACGCATTACGGCCGGATCTGCCCGATCGAGACGCCGGAAGGCCCGAATATCGGCCTGATCAACTCGCTCGCCACGTTCGCGCGGGTGAACAAATACGGCTTCATCGAGAGCCCGTACCGCAAGGTGATCGACGGCATCGTCACCCATGATGTCGTGTATCTGTCGGCGATGGAGGAATCCAAGCATCACGTCGCACAGGCGAACGCCGTCCTGACCGACGACAGCCGGTTCCAGAACGAGTTCGTGGTCTGCCGTCATTCGGGCGACGTCTTCATGACGCCGCGCGACAATGTCGATCTGATGGACGTATCGCCGAAGCAGTTGGTTTCGGTCGCTGCGGCGCTGATTCCGTTCCTTGAGAACGATGACGCCAACCGCGCTCTGATGGGCTCGAACATGCAGCGTCAGGCGGTGCCGCTGGTTCGCGCCGAAGCGCCGTTCGTCGGCACCGGCATGGAATCGATCGTCGCCCGCGATTCGGGCGCTGCGATCGGTGCGCGCCGCACCGGCGTGGTCGACCAGGTCGACGCGACGCGTATCGTCATCCGCGCGACGGAGGATCTGGAGGCCGGCAAGTCCGGTGTCGACATCTACCGTCTGATGAAGTTCCAGCGCTCGAACCAGAACACCTGCATCAACCAGCGTCCGCTGGTGGCGGTGGGTGACCCGGTCGAAAAGGGCGACATCATTGCTGATGGTCCGTCGACAGATCTCGGCGATCTGGCGCTCGGGCGGAACGTGCTCGTCGCGTTCATGCCGTGGAACGGCTACAACTACGAGGATTCGATCCTCCTGTCGGAGCGCATCGTCGCCGATGACGTCTTCACCTCGATCCATATCGAGGAGTTCGAGGTCATGGCGCGCGACACCAAACTTGGACCCGAAGAGATCACCCGCGACATTCCGAACGTGTCGGAAGAAGCGCTGAAGAATCTCGATGAGGCCGGCATCGTCTATATCGGTGCCGAGGTGCAGCCGGGCGACATTCTGGTCGGCAAGATCACGCCGAAGGGTGAAAGCCCGATGACGCCGGAGGAAAAGCTCCTGCGCGCCATCTTCGGCGAAAAGGCCTCCGACGTCCGCGATACCTCGAACCGCATGCCTCCGGGCGCCTATGGCACGGTCGTCGAGGTTCGGGTGTTCAATCGTCACGGCGTCGAGAAGGACGAACGCGCCATGGCGATCGAGCGCGAGGAGATCGAGCGGCTCGCCAAGGATCGCGACGATGAACAGGCGATTCTCGACCGCAACGTCTATGGTCGCCTGATTGAGATGCTGGGCGGAAAGTCCGCCATCGCGGGACCGAAGGGCTTCAAGAAGGGCGCGACCATCTCCGCCGACGCGATGAACGAGTATCCCCGCTCGCAGTGGTGGATGTTCGCCGTCGAGGAGGAGAAGCTGCAGGCCGAACTGGAGGATCTGCGCAACGTCTATGACGAAGCGAAGACCACCCTCGAGCAGCGCTTCATGGACAAGGTCGAGAAGGTGCAGCGCGGTGACGAGCTGCCCCCCGGCGTCATGAAGCAGGTCAAGGTCTTTGTCGCGGTCAAGCGCAAGATCCAGCCGGGCGACAAGATGGCCGGACGGCACGGCAACAAGGGTGTGGTGTCGCGCATCTTGCCGGTCGAGGACATGCCGTTCAATGAGGACGGCACGCATGTCGACATCGTGCTCAACCCGCTCGGCGTGCCGTCACGCATGAATGTTGGGCAGATTCTCGAGACGCATCTTGGCTGGGCCTGTTCGGGCATGGGCAAGAAGATCGGCGAGATGCTCGAGGTCTATAACCAGTCCCGTGACGTCTCGCCGCTACGCGATGAGATTGCCGGACTGCTGGGCGACAACGACCGCAACGAGAAGGTCAAGGACTACGACGACGCCAGTGTCGTCATCTTGGCCAAGCAGATGACCCGCGGCGTGTCGATTGCGACGCCGGTCTTCGATGGTGCAGTCGAGCACGACATCGTCGAAATGCTGGAAAAGGCGGGACTCGACGGTTCGGGCCAGGTGACGCTCTATGACGGGCGCACCGGCGAGGCCTTCGATCGGCAGGTGACGGTCGGCTACATCTACATGCTGAAGCTGCACCATCTGGTGGACGACAAGATCCACGCCCGTTCGATCGGTCCGTACTCGCTCGTGACCCAGCAGCCATTGGGCGGCAAGGCCCAGTTTGGCGGCCAGCGCTTCGGCGAGATGGAGGTCTGGGCGCTCGAGGCTTATGGCGCCGCCTACACGCTGCAGGAGATGCTGACGGTGAAGTCGGACGATGTCGCGGGCCGCACCAAGGTCTACGAGTCGATCGTGCGTGGTGACGACGCCTTCGAGTCCGGCATTCCCGAGAGCTTCAACGTGCTCGTCAAGGAAATGCGCTCGCTCGGCCTCGACGTCGATCTGGCGAACTCGGCGGTCGAGTTGCCGGCACCCGCCGAGGGTCTGCCTGACGCGGCCGAATAGACGTCGCGGGAAAATCGACCGCACCCGTTGCGGTCCGGATCGGCGCCGACATGGCGCCGATCCTCGACGATTGAACGATTTCAGCGGCCGGTATACCCGCCGCGACTCGGGGTTTTGCCCCACGAAGGAGAAAGCGCATGAACCAAGAGGTCATGAACATCTTCAATCCGCAGGTGGCTGCGCAGACGTTCGATTCCATTCGCATCTCGCTCGCCTCGCCTGAGAAGATCCTTTCCTGGTCGTTCGGCGAGATCAAGAAGCCGGAGACGATCAACTACCGCACGTTCAAGCCGGAGCGGGACGGTCTGTTCTGCGCCCGCATTTTCGGTCCGATCAAGGATTACGAGTGCTTGTGCGGCAAGTACAAGCGGATGAAGTACAAGGGCATTATCTGCGAGAAGTGCGGCGTCGAGGTGACTCTTTCGCGCGTGCGGCGCGAGCGCATGGGTCATATCGAACTCGCCGCGCCGGTCGCCCACATCTGGTTCCTGAAGTCGCTCCCGTCGCGCATCGGCACGCTGCTCGACATGACGCTCAAGGATATCGAGCGGGTTCTGTATTTCGAGAACTACATCGTCACCGAGCCGGGCCTGACCTCTCTGAAGGAGCATCAGCTCCTGTCGGAAGAGGAATATATGATCGCCGTCGAGGAGTTCGGGGAGGATTCCTTCACCGCGCTGATCGGCGCTGAGGCGATCCAGGATCTTCTCGCGGGCATGGATCTGGAGAAGATCGCCGGCGATTTGCGTGCTGAGCTCGCGCAGACCACCTCCGAGCTCAAGACCAAGAAGCTGATGAAGCGGCTGAAGATCGTCGAGAACTTCCTCGATTCCGGCAACAAGCCGGAGTGGATGATCATGAGCGTCGTTCCGGTGATCCCGCCGGACCTGCGCCCGCTCGTCCCGCTCGACGGCGGTCGTTTCGCGACGTCGGATCTCAACGACCTGTATCGCCGCGTCATCAACCGGAACAACCGCCTCAAGCGGCTGATCGAGCTGCGTGCGCCGGGCATCATCATCCGCAACGAGAAGCGGATGCTGCAGGAAGCCGTCGATGCACTGTTCGACAACGGCCGCCGCGGCCGCGTGATCACCGGCGCCAACAAGCGTCCGTTGAAGTCGCTGTCCGACATGCTCAAGGGCAAGCAGGGCCGGTTCCGCCAGAACCTGCTCGGCAAGCGCGTCGACTATTCCGGCCGCTCGGTCATCGTCACAGGTCCGGAGCTGAAGCTGCACCAGTGCGGCCTGCCGAAGAAGATGGCGCTGGAGCTGTTCAAGCCGTTTATCTACGCGCGCCTCGATGCCAAGGGTTTCTCCTCGACCGTCAAGCAGGCGAAGAAGCTGGTCGAGAAGGAGCGTCCGGAAGTCTGGGATATCCTCGATGAGGTCATCCGCGAACATCCGGTGCTCTTGAACCGCGCTCCGACCCTGCACCGTCTCGGCATCCAGGCCTTCGAGCCGGTGCTGATCGAGGGCAAGGCGATCCAGCTGCATCCGCTCGTCTGTACGGCCTTCAACGCCGATTTCGACGGCGATCAGATGGCTGTGCACGTTCCGTTGTCGATCGAGGCGCAGCTGGAAGCGCGCGTTCTCATGATGTCGACCAACAACATCCTGCATCCGGCGAACGGCGCGCCTATCATCGTGCCGTCGCAGGATATGGTGCTCGGGCTCTACTACCTCTCGATCATGAACGAGAACGAGCCGGGGCAGGGGATGGCCTTCTCCGACATCGGCGAACTGGAGCACGCCATCGCCAACCGCTCGGTGACCCTGCACAGCAAGGTCAAGGGCCGCTTCAAGACGGTGGGCGCGGACGGCAAGCCGGTCTCGAATATCTACGAGACGACGCCGGGCCGTATGCTCATCGGGGAACTGCTGCCGAAGAACGCCGCGATTCCGTTCGACATCTGCAACGAGCTGATGACCAAGAAGACCATCTCCAAGATGATCGACCAGGTCTATCGTCACTGCGGTCAGAAGGAGACGGTGATCTTCTGCGACCAGATCATGCAGCTCGGGTTCCGTCATGCCTGTACGGCTGGCATCTCGTTCGGCAAGGACGACATGCTGATCCCGGACACCAAGCCGAGGATGATCGGCGAGACCCAGGCGCTCGCGAAGGAATACGAGCAGCAGTACAATGACGGCCTGATCACCCAGGGCGAGAAGTACAACAAGGTCGTCGATGCCTGGGCGAAGTGCACGGACAAGATCGCCGACGAGATGATGGCTCGCATCAAGGCGATCGAGTTCGACGACAATGGTCGGCAGAAGCCGATGAACTCGATCTACATGATGTCGCACTCCGGCGCCCGCGGGTCTCCGACCCAGATGCGCCAGCTGGCGGCAATGCGTGGCCTGATGACCAAGCCGTCTGGCGAGATCATCGAGACGCCGATCATCTCGAACTTCAAGGAAGGCCTGACCGTGCTCGAGTACTTCAACTCGACCCACGGTGCTCGCAAGGGCTTGGCCGACACGGCGCTGAAGACGGCCAATTCGGGTTATCTCACCCGTCGTCTCGTCGACGTGGCGCAGGACTGCATCATCACGCAGGTCGATTGTGGCACGAAGAACGGGCTGACCATGCAGCCGATCGTGGACGCCGGTCAGGTCGTCGCGTCGATCGGCCAGCGGGTCCTCGGCCGGACGGCGCTGGAAGATATCCTGCATCCGCTGACCGGCGAGGTTATCGTCAAGGGCGGTGTGACGATCGAGGAGGCCGACGTCGAGGTGATCGAGAACGCCAGTATCCAGTCGATCAACATTCGTTCGGCGCTGACCTGCGAGATCCGCACCGGCATCTGCGCCACCTGCTACGGGCGCGATCTTGCCCGCGGCACGCCCGTCAACATGGGCGAGGCCGTCGGCGTCATCGCCGCGCAGTCGATCGGCGAGCCGGGCACCCAGCTCACCATGCGTACCTTCCACATGGGCGGGACCGCGCAGGTGGTCGACTCTTCGTTCCTGGAAGCCTCCTACGAGGGCACGGTGGCGATCCGCAACCGTAACGTCGTGCGGAATTCCGATGGCCGACTGGTGGCGATGGGTCGCAACATGGCGATCCTTATCCTCGATCAGGCGGGCAAGGAGCGTGCGTCGCACCGCGTCACCTACGGTAGCCGTATCTTCGTCGACGACGGCGATACGGTCCGGCGCGGCCAGCGCATCGCCGAATGGGATCCGTACACCCGTCCGGTGCTGACCGAGCTCGAGGGCACGGTCGACTTCGAGGACATGGTGGAAGGCATCTCCGTGTCCGAGCAGGCCGACGAGTCGACCGGCATCACCAAGCGGGCGGTCATCGATTGGCGGGCGAGCCCGCGCGGTCAGGACCTGAAGCCGGCGATCGTGGTGCGTGGCAAGGATGGCGAGATCCTCAAACTGGCGCGTGGCTCCGACGCTCGCTACTTCCAGTCGGTCGACGCGATCCTGTCGGTCGAGCCGGGCGCCACGGTGAAGGCCGGCGACGTCCTCTCGCGTATTCCGATGGAAAGCGCGAAGACCAAGGACATTACCGGTGGTCTGCCGCGTGTCGCGGAACTGTTCGAGGCCCGCAAGCCGAAGGACAACGCGGTGATCGCGGAGATCGACGGCACGGTGAAATTCGGGCGCGACTACAAGAACAAGCGCCGGATCATCATCGAGCCGCACGAGGACGGCGGCGAGCCGATGGAGTACCTGATCCCGAAGGGCAAGCCGTTCCATCTTCAGGAAGGTGACGTCATCGAGAAGGGCGACTACATCCTCGACGGCAACCCTGCGCCGCACGACATCCTGGCGATCCGCGGCGTGGAGGCGCTGGCGTCCTACCTCGTCAACGAGATCCAGGAGGTCTACCGGCTGCAGGGCGTGTTGATCAACGACAAGCACATCGAGGTCATCGTCCGGCAGATGCTGCAGAAGGTCGAGATCGTCGAGTCCGGCGATTCCGGCTACATTCCGGGCGACAATGTCGACCGGATCGAGCTGGCGGAACTCAACGAGCGTCTGGAAGAAGAGGGCAAGAAGCCGGCATCCGGCAACCCGGTCCTCCTCGGCATCACCAAGGCCTCGCTGCAGACCCCGTCCTTCATCTCGGCCGCCTCCTTCCAGGAGACGACGCGAGTGTTGACCGAGGCGGCGGTCGCCGGCAAGACCGATACGCTGCAGGGCTTGAAGGAGAACGTCATCGTCGGCCGCCTGATCCCGGCGGGTACCGGTGGCATGATGACCCAGGTGCGCCGCATCGCTACCTCGCGCGACGACCTCATCATCGAGGATCGCCGCAAGGCCGCCAACAAGGCCGAGACCGATCGCATGCTGACCTCGATCACGGACGCGGCCGAGTAGGCCTCGCCCGTTTGGTGGAAGCAAGAATGGAAAGGCCGCCCTCGGGCGGCCTTTCGCCGTCAAGGACCGCTGTCGCGGAAGCAGAAAACGCCGTGCGCGCCGATTGCGGCACGGCGCCGACGGGGCATTGGGATCGCCATCGGGCGAGGCTCGCGAACTCCTTCGGATCCGGGGTTGACGGGTCCGGGGAGAATCGTTAAGTACCCCCCAACAGAGCCGATGTGAGGCCGAATCTTCCCAAGGACGCCACGTCCGGGATCAAGCGCTTCAAACAAGGCTTCGTTCAACGAGACGTCACATCGCTGAATGCAAGACCGTCTAAGCGGTCCTCTGCTTCGTTCCGGGCAGTCCACTCACAAGTGGATCGATTGCCTGGTTTCGCGCATGGAGAGTTGCTCTTCGCTTTTGCGTGGCGCGACGTTTCGTGTCGAACCTGAGTTTTGGAAGAAGAGGGAAGGTTGGAATGCCGACCATCAACCAATTGGTCCGGAAGCCGCGCGTTCGCCCAGTCGAGCGCAATACGGTTCCGGCGCTCGAGGCCAACCCGCAAAAGCGCGGCGTGTGCACCCGTGTCTACACGACCACGCCGAAGAAACCGAACTCGGCGCTTCGTAAGGTTGCCAAGGTTCGCCTCGTCAACGGTTACGAAGTCATCGGCTACATTCCGGGTGAAGGCCATAACCTTCAGGAGCACTCCGTGGTGATGATCCGCGGTGGGCGCGTGAAGGATCTACCGGGTGTTCGCTACCACATCATCCGCGGCGTGCTCGACACGCAGGGCGTCAAGAACCGGAAGCAGCGTCGTTCGAAATACGGCGCCAAGCGTCCGAAGTAAGCCCCAACGCTGATCAGTTGAAGAGACGATAGTATGTCCCGCCGCCACAGAGCCGAAAAGCGTGAAATCAATCCGGACCCGAAGTTCGGTGATCTCATCGTGTCAAAGTTCATGAACGCCGTCATGTATGACGGTAAGAAGTCGGTCGCCGAGCGCATCGTCTACGGTGCGTTCGACACCGTCCACGAGAAGACCCGCCAGGACGCGGTCGTGATCTTCCACCAGGCGCTCGAGAACATCTCGCCGCATGTGGAAGTTCGCTCCCGCCGTGTCGGTGGTGCGACCTATCAGGTTCCGGTCGACGTTCGTCCCGAGCGCCGTCAGGCGCTGGCGATCCGTTGGCTGATCACCGCCGCACGGGGCCGCAACGAGACGACCATGGTCGACCGCCTGTCGGGCGAGCTCATGGATGCGGCCAACAACCGTGGTACGGCTGTGAAGAAGCGCGAAGACACGCACCGCATGGCGGAAGCGAACCGCGCCTTCTCGCACTACCGCTGGTAATTCAAGTTTCTGCCCGAAAGGCGACGCCCGATGGCACGCGACTATAAGATCGAAGACTACCGCAATTTCGGCATCATGGCCCACATCGATGCCGGGAAGACGACGACGACCGAGCGGATTCTCTACTACACCGGTAAGTCCCACAAGATCGGCGAAGTGCATGATGGCGCTGCGACGATGGACTGGATGGCGCAGGAGCAGGAGCGCGGCATCACCATTACCTCCGCCGCGACCACCACGTTCTGGGAAGGCCGCGACGGCAAGAAGCGCCGCTTCAACATCATCGACACGCCGGGTCACGTCGACTTCACCATTGAGGTCGAACGCAGCTTGCGCGTCCTCGATGGCGCGATTGCGCTTCTCGACGCCAATGCCGGTGTCGAGCCGCAGACCGAGACGGTCTGGCGTCAGGCGGACAAGTATCAGGTTCCGCGCATGATCTTCGTCAACAAGATGGACAAGACGGGCGCCGACTTCTTTCGTTGTGTGGAGATGATCAAGTCGCGTCTCGGCGCGCGTCCGATCGTCGTCCAGCTGCCGATCGGTGCGGAGACCGAGCTCAAGGGTGTCATCGATCTCATCGAGATGAAGGCGCTGGTCTGGCGCGACGAGAATCTCGGCGCCCAGTGGGACATTCTCGATATCCCGGCCGACATGCTCGCCCAGGCTGAAGAGTACCGCGAGGCGATGATCGAAGCCGCTGTCGAGCTCGATGAAGGCGCCATGGAGCGTTATCTCGAAGGCGAGATGCCGAGCAACGATGAGATTCGCAAGCTGATCCGCAAGGGCACCTGCGACGTCTGGTTCACGCCGGTTCTCTGCGGTTCGGCTTTCAAGAACAAGGGCGTTCAGCCGCTTCTCGACGCCGTTGTCGACTTCCTGCCGTCGCCGGTCGAAGTGAAGCCGATCAAGGGTATCGACCCGAAGACCGAAGCCGAGATCGTGCGCAAGTCGTCTGACGACGAGCCGCTGTCCATGCTGGCCTTCAAGATCATGAACGATCCGTTTGTCGGTTCGCTCACCTTCGCTCGCATCTACTCCGGCGTTCTGACCAAGGGCACCTCGCTCCAGAACACCGTCAAGGAGAAGAAGGAACGCATCGGCCGCATGCTGCAGATGCACTCCAACTCCCGCGAAGACATCGAAGAGGCCTATGCCGGCGACATTGTCGCACTGGCTGGCCTGAAGGACACGACGACCGGCGACACGCTTTGTGATCCCCTGAAGCCGGTCATCCTGGAGCGGATGGAGTTCCCCGATCCGGTCATCGAGATCGCGATCGAGCCGAAGACCAAGGCCGACCAGGAAAAGATGGGCCTCGCGCTCAACCGACTGGCCGCCGAGGATCCTTCGTTCCGGGTCAAGACAGATGAGGAATCCGGCCAGACGATCATCGCCGGCATGGGCGAGCTTCACCTCGACATTCTCGTCGATCGCATGAAGCGGGAATTCAAGGTCGAGGCGAATATCGGCGCGCCGCAGGTGGCGTATCGTGAGACCATCACTCGCAAGGCCGAAGTCGACTACACCCACAAGAAGCAGACCGGCGGTACGGGCCAGTTCGCTCGCGTCAAGATGACCTTCGAGCCTGCCGAGATCGGCGAGGGCTTCAGCTTCGAGTCGAAGATCGTCGGTGGTGCGGTTCCGAAGGAATACATTCCAGGCGTTCAAAAGGGCATCGTGTCGGTGTTGACGTCGGGGCCGCTTGCGGGCTTCCCGATGGTGGACATCAAGGCGCAGCTGCTCGATGGCGCGTTCCACGATGTCGACTCCTCGGTGCTGGCCTTCGAAATCGCGGCGCGGGCCGGTTTCCGCGAAGCGATCCAGAAGGCGGGGCCGCGGCTGCTCGAGCCGGTCATGAAGGTCGAAGTGGTGACGCCGGAAGACTACGTCGGTGACGTCATCGGCGATTTGAATTCGCGTCGCGGACAGATCCAGGGAACTGAGCCGCGCGGTATCGCGCAGGTCGTCAACGCCATGGTGCCGCTGGCCAACATGTTCGGTTACGTCAACCAGCTGCGCTCGATGTCCCAGGGCCGTGCCCAGTACACGATGCAGTTCGATCATTATGAGCAGGTGCCGAACCAGGTCGCGGACGAAATTCAGAAAAAGTACGCCTGACCGCGTTTCCCATCGAAACGGCATTCGGCTCGCTGAGCCAAGACTAGACAACGGAGTGGCAAGATGGCCAAGAGCAAATTCGAGCGCAACAAGCCGCATGTGAACATCGGGACGATTGGTCACGTTGATCACGGCAAGACGTCGTTGACGGCG
>NZ_JAZHLJ010000066.1:0-19631 GCF_036549495.1 Aurantimonas sp. C2-5-R2 | reverse complement strand
GGCGTCACATTCACAGACGGCGTCGCCACGCAGGGCGCCGACAACCGCGCCGCTTGATCAAGCCGCGTCACCCAAAATCGGCCATAGCTCGACGAGCAGCGCGTAGGCGACGGCCATGACCGAAACCTCGGTCGGCGTCGCGACGCCGAAGCGCAGCGTGCCGATGATGAAGACCGGCATCAGCAGCGCTGGGATCGCAGCGAAGATTTGGCCCTTGAAGGCGGCAAACCCGCCTTTCAGCGGCGAAGCGGGCAGTTTGTTCCGCTTAGCGACCCACCAGACCATGGTGCACATGCCGATGCCGAGCATCATCCCCGGCAAAATGCCGGCAACGAAGAGATCGATGATCGAGACGTTGCCGACGAGGCCGAAGAGAATCAGCGGGATCGACGGCGGGATGAGGACGGCGATCGTCGAAGAGGCCGAGTTGATCGCGGCGGCGAAGCCGCCGGAATAGCCTTCCTGCTTCTGCACGGGGATCAGCGCATTGCCGAGCGCGGACGCATCGGCGACGGCCGAACCCGAGACGCCGCCGAACATCACTGAGCCGATGATCGAGACTTGGCCTAGGCCGCCGCGAAAGCGGCCGACGAGAAGGCGGGCGACATTGACGAGATAGGTGCCGAACTTGCCGCTCATCATCAGGCTGCCAGCCATGATGAAGAACGGGATCGCGAGCATCGGAAAGCTTTGCGTCGGCGTATAGAGACGCTGGGCAAGGACCGCGAGCGGCCGGCCTTCGAGAATCAGGGCGAGCGCCGCGCCGCCGACCATCGCGTGAGCGACGGGGACAGCAAGGGCCAGCAGCACGAAAAAGGCGGCGATCATGATCGCGGACATGGCATGCGATCCTTCTAGCAGGCCCTCGAAAAGGCCTTTCCGCGGCTCTCCGCTGGGCGATGCGTTCACAGATTGACGTCGCTTCCGGCGGCCCAGGTGGTTCGGGAGCGCTCCGCGGGCTGTGGCCGCCGATCAGCTCAGACTGTTGAGCGACGGATCGGGCAAGCCGGCTGCGCCATTCATCATCAGACGGATTGTGTCGAGCGCGGCGATCAGCGCAATCCCGCCGAAAGCAACGACGATGCTAGCATAGCCCCACACCTGCTTGATACCGAGCGAGGAGTACGACTGGAACTGCGAGGCATTGAGAATCGGCCGGCTCGTATAGACGACGGATGCCGCAATGGCGAGCGTGATCAGATTGATCGCCAAAAGCACGGCAAGGCGGCTCTTGTCCTGCAGCATCGCCGGCAATAGCGTCACGGCGATGTGCCGTCCCCTTGCCGCCGCAATGATCACGCCGCCAGCGACGAGCCATGGAAGCAGCAGCGCGTGAATCTCATAGGCCCAGGTGATGCCCGAACCGAAGGCATAGCGCAGCACGACGTTTGTGAGCAGCGCCGCGAACATGAAGGCGAGCGTCACCGCGCAGGCGAGGCAACCCAGAAAATGGATGACGCCGATGATCCGGTCGGGGAAGGAAGGGCCCGACGGGCCCTCCCTACGGGTTACCGGCAGGCCTTGCGCGGCCTCGCCGGTCATTGTGCGGTCTGACCCGACGCTTCCTGCAGCGCCTTGACCAGGTCGGGATATTGCGCGGCGTATTTCTCGTAGACCGACTTGGTGGCCGCAATATAGGCGTCGCGATCGGCGTCCACGAAGGTGACCCCTTCCGCTTCCATCTTTGGCTTCAGCTCTTCGTCAGCCTCGAGCGAAAGATCACGCTGCATCTTGCCGGCGTCCTTCGTCGCCGTCATGGCGCAGTTTTTGGTCTTGTCGTCGAGACCTTCCCACCAGGATAGCCCGGCGACCACCGGAGTCGATTCGTATTTGTGGCCGGTCAGAGTGATGAACGGCGTGATCTCGTGGATCTTCGAGGAGTAGATGTTGGTCAGCGGGTTTTCCTGACCGTCGAAGACGCCCGACTGCAATGCGCTCGGCAGTTCCGAAAAGGCCAGCGGAGCGGGCGCCGCACCGAGCGCCTCGAAGATGTCGATGGTCATCTGGTCGGGCGGTGTGCGGATTTTCATGCCCTTGACGTCCTCCGGCTTCGGGACGTTCTTGGAGACGTGCGAAATCTGGCGGATGCCGTTGTCCCAGAAACCCAAGACCTTCAGGCCGGCCTGCTGCGCACGCTCGTCGATCATCTTGCCAATGTCACCGTCGAGGATGGTCCAGGCAGATGGCAGGTCTTTGAACAGGAAAGGTAGGCCGAGCAGGCCGACTTCCGGCACGATCTGGCTCATCGCGCCCTGACTGTTGGCCGTCACCTGGATGACGCCGGCCTGGGCCGAGGTCAGCATCTCGGCGTCGTCACCGAGGGTTGCCGACGGCGCGACATTAACGGTGTTCTCGCCGCCGGAGCACCCGGTGAAGATCCTGCCCCACTCTTCGGCCGCGACAAAGCGCGGATTGCCGGGATTCGCCCCGTGCGCGAAGGTCACTTCCTCGGCCATGGTCGTGGAGCCAAGCATGGTGGTGGCGACGAGCGCCGCTGCGATGCGTTTCATTGGATTTTCCTCCCGTTGAACGCTGGTGAAAGGGCTTTCGAGACGCCGGTCCCCCCGGCGCCGGCGATGTGGCGTTAGTGGATGAGCGAACCACCGTTCACGTCGACTTCCGTGCCGGTGCAGTAGGACGACAGATCGGAAGCCAGAAACAGCGCGCAGCCGGCTACGTCTTCCGCCGTTCCGGCGCGGCCCATGGGGATCCCGGCAAGGACCGACGCGCGCATTTCCTCCGTCAGCTTGCCGGCCGTGATGTCGGTGGCGATGAAGCCGGGGCAGATCGCATTGACACGGACGCCATCCGGCGCGAGTTCCCGCGCCATCGCCTTGGTCAGGCCGAGAATACCGGCTTTGGCCGCCGAATAGTGCGGCCCACCGAAAATGCCGCCGCCACGCTGGGCCGAGACCGAAGAAAGGTTCACCACCGACCCGGACTTCTTCTCACGAAAATGCGGGATCAGCGCCTGGGTGCAATAGAGCGTGCCACGTAGGTTGACGTCGAGGACCGCGTCGTAGTTTTGCGGCTCGATCTCCATGATCTTCAACGGCTGAGTGATCCCTGCATTGTTCACCAAGATGTCGACGCGGCCCCATGTCTCGACGAGCTTCGCCATGACCTCGAAACAGGCTCCCTTGTCGGTGACGTTGCAGGCCATGCCGAGATGGGCCTCGCCGAGATCGGAGGCCGCTGCTTGCGCCTGAGCCTCGTCGAGATCGAGGATCGCGACCGTCGCCCCGTGTTCGGCGAAGAGTCTTGCCGTCGCCTTGCCGAGCCCGCGCGGTGAAGCCGCGCCGGTCACGACCGCGAATCTACCATCGAGAAGTCCCATGCGTTTTCCTCGCAGTTTCGTTTCAAAGCGCCGAGCGGATCGTATCGGCGATCTTCGCGGTCGAAAGGCCGTACATGTCATGAAGCGTGGGCAGCGCGCCGGCTTCCAGAAATTCGTCCGGCAATGCGATCTGTCGGAAGCAGGGCGTCACCCCTCGGGTCATGAGCAGCGTTGCGACCGCCTCTCCCAGCCCGCCGACCTTCGTGTGGTTTTCCGCCACGAAGACCGGCCTGCCCTTCCCGGCTTCGGCAAGAATCGTCGCTTCGTCGAGCGGCTTAATCGTTGGAGAATGCAAGACGGCGACGTCGATGCCGTCAGCCGAAAGCTTTTCGGCCGCGTCGAGGGCGCGCATGGTCATGAAGCCCGAGGCGATGACGAGAACGTCCTTGCCCTCGCGGATCATCTGCGCCTTGCCGATCTCAAAGCGGTAGTCCGGCTTGTAACGGGTCAGCACCACCGGCACCTTGCCGCGCAGGAGCCGCGAATAGACCGGGCCCGGATGGGCCGCCATGGCGGCGACCGACTGGGCGATGTCGACGGCATCGCATGGGTCGATGATCGTCATGTTGGGCAGGCCGCGGAAGATCGCGATATCCTCCGTCGCCTGATGGCTCGGCCCGTAACCCGTCGTCAGACCCGGCAGAGCGCAGACCAGTTTGACGGGCAGGTTTTCCTCGGCGATCGCCATGGCAATGAAGTCATAGGCTCGGCGCGAGGCGAAGACGGCATAGGTGGTCGCGAAGGGGATGAAGCCCTCCCGTGCCAGGCCCGCGGCAGCCGAAACCATGACCTGTTCGGCCATGCCCATCTGGTAGAACCGGTCCGGCATTGCGTCGGCGAAGATGTGCAGGTCGGTGTATTTCGAAAGATCCGCCGTCACGCCGACGATCCGATCGTCGGTTTTGGCGAGTTCGACGAGGGCGTGGCCGAATGGCGCGGCCTCCGTCTCGTAGCCTTCCGCCGCCAGCGACGCAATCATCGCCGAGGTCGTCAGACGTGAGCCGTCCGGCTGGCGCTTGACCTGCCGCGGTTCGTGTTTACGTGCCATGGAAGCGATGGTCATGCCGGCACCCCCTCGTCCAAAACAGCCAAGGCCTTGCCCCACTCGTCAGCCTCGACCCGTACGAAGTGGGTGATCTCCCGGCTTTCGAGGAAGGGAACGCCCTTGCACATCGTCGTGTCGAAGACGATGACGCGGGGTCCGTTATCAGTGAGCGCCCGGGCCGCGTCGAAGGCCGAAACGACCGCGTCGAGGTCGTTGCCGTCAACCCGTTGGCAGTGCCAGCCGAAGGCTTTCCACTTGTCGACGAGCGGCTCGGCCGAGTTCATCTGGGTCGACTTGCCGTCCGCCTGCTGGTCGTTGAAATCGACGAGACAAATGAGATTGTCGAGCTTGTGATGGGCGGCCGCCATCGCCGCTTCCCAGGTCGAGCCTTCGCCGAGCTCGCCGTCGCTCATCAGATTGTAAACGAAGGCGCCGTTGTTCTTCCGCTTCAGGCCCATCGCCATGCCGACGGCAATGCCGAGCCCATGGCCCAGCGAGCCGCCGGTGATTTCCATGCCCGGCGTGTAGCTCGCCATGCCGGACATCGGCATGCGGCTATCGTCCATGCCATAGGTCTCGAGTTCATCCTCGGGTAGTATTCCGGCTTCCATCAACACGGCGTAGAGGGCGATCGCATAGTGTCCGATCGACAAGAGAAAGCGGTCGCGGCTTTCCCATTCGGGCTCGCCCGGGCGATAGGTCAAGGCGTGGAAGTAGCTTGCCGCGAGGACTTCGGCGATGCCGAGCGCCTGGCCGATATAGCCCTGGCCCTGGACTTCGCCCATCAGCAGCGCCTTGCGTCGGATATTGTAGGCCCGTCGGGCAAGGGACACGTTGTCCCCAACCCCGCGCCGATGCTCGTGTGGCATCGCTTCCTCCCTGAGTGGTGTCTCGAAATACACCGGCGAGGCCAAGGCGTCCGTAACGAAAATTTACAAAGATCATTAGCTCTACTTCACAATTTGCGTCTTTCGATGCAAAACGGCGTAGACGCGACCGGTTAGGCCATGCTTGTTGAGGTTCAGCATGCGCAACGGCAGCCCCTCACCATCGTGGCGCGAATTGCCGATCAATTTTCCACCCGACCACTTGCAATTCCGACGCAAGGAACACCGGCCGCGGAGCAGGAAGTTTCAGTGGCTGAGTGACGGCTATGGGCGCGTTGCCGTCTGGCTGCTTACTCGACGAGAACGGGCCGGAAACGGACGCTCAAAAGGGTTATGGTCAGAGGCAAAAGCGGACATCGCTGGAAGACTGCCTTACACCTTGACGTTGAAGGGGTAGCAGAGCTGAACCGTCCCCCGGCACTCGCGCTCAAGCCAAGAGTCGGTTCACTTTGCCCGGCAGACGCTGCGGCCAGTGCAATTGGGCTCGCTACATGCGCCAAGCGAGATATTGAGGGTCATTCGCTCGCCCCAAGCACCCATTGCGCCCCAAATCTCGCACGAAGCCCGTCGACAACGCCGCCGCCGGCCACCTGTCTTACATGGGCCAAACCAGCAGGATCATCGGAACCGACACGGCGACGACGATGATCTCGAGCGGCAGGCCCATCCGCCAGTAGTCGCCGAACGCATAGCCGCCCGGGCCGAGGATCAGCGTGTTGTTCTTGTGCCCGATAGGGGTCAGGAAGGCGCAGGATGCCGCCACCGCGACCGCCATGAGGAACGGGTCCGGATCGACGCCCAGGCTTTGGGCCATCTGGATGCCGACCGGCATCAGCAGCGCCAAGGCCGCGACGTTGTTCATGAACGCCGACAGCACGCCGCCGATCCCGCCCATGAAGACGATGTGCGCTCCCAGACTGCGCGACGCATCGACCAGGGTCCGGGTGATCAGGAACACGGCGCCTGATCGAACAAGCCCGGCGGAGACGATCAGGACCAGGGCGACAACCAGTGTGGCGGGATGGCCAAACCCCGCGAAGGCGTCCTTTGTCGGGACGACTTGCAGGACGACACCGGCCATGAGCGCGGAGAATGCGATGAGATCGTAGCGGAACCGCCCCCAGAGCAGCATCGCGAATACGCCGCCAAAGAGGGCAAACAAGATCATCTGGTCGGTGGTCATCACCTTGTTTATAGAATGGGGGAAGGTTCTAGGCCAGCCAGCCTCATTGTGTCCTGAGGCTCCATCTCGATGGGGTTGAGATCGGGCGAGTGATGCGGCACTGCCCGATGAGGCGAGCCTCTTCAAAGCCGTGAAGCTACGAAATGACTGCGTTCACCGGAACGGTTTCGACGAGGACGGAAACGAGCTTGCAGTGTTCACCAAGACTTTTGTTCAAAACACGGCTGAACTGATCAAGGCTTTCGTCGAAAGCATCGAGACCGCCGTACAGCGGCGGTTCAAACGGACCGTCTGCTTCCAGGAAACCATAGACCGCCCGTAAATGGCGGGAATGGGCGCAATTCTGACGGCCGGGAGGTGCTGAAAGGTCGCAACGGGCGGATCGGTGGCAATAGCGGACACCGGCGCAACCTGCTTATTGGTCTCCCGGGGACATCGGGATCCTTCATGTTCGACCGAGGCGAACGACCTCGCCTCTGACGAGGGCAGCGCGCTGCGTGAACAGGAAGGTCGTCACCCGACGGCAGACTGGCGTCCCTCGAATGTCAGCCTACCAGCTGCGCGGCTGGCCATTTCACTAACCGAGAGCAGATCCCGCCGGACCGGAGGCGCGTGCTTGCAGCTTTTCCATGAGCCAGGGCACGAACAGCGACGCAATCAGCGCTGCGAACAGAACGAAGGTGATTGGCCGGCCGAGGAGATAGTCGATGCGGCCGCCGCTGATCTGGTACGATCGCAGCAGCTCGCCCTCCGCCATACGCCCGAGCAGCAGCCCGATCACCGCGGCGGGGATCGAGTATTCGTAGCGGCGCAGCGCCCAGCCGAGAATGGCGAAGACAAAGAGCGTGGCAGGCCCCGCCATGTTGCCGGTCAGTCCGTAGGCGCCGAAGGCCGACATGGAGAGTACGCCAGGCACGAGATAGCGCAGCGGCACCTTCACGATCACGCTGAGCAGGCGGATCATGAACAGGCCGACGACGAGCAGCAAGACGGCCTGTGCGAGGTTTGCGAGGATCACCGCGTAGACCACGTCGGAGTGCTCGCGCAGGAAGCGCGGTCCGCCGGTGATGTTGTGCATGGTGAAGGCGGCCAGCAGCACGGCCGTCCCACCGCCGCCGGGAATGCCCAGCGCGAAGAGCGCCACCATCGAGCCGCCCTCGGAGCTCGAATTCGCCGATTCCGATGCCGCGACGCCCTGCGGATTGCCCTTGCCGAAACTGTCCGGGTCCTTCGACCGACGCTTGGTCTCGCTGTAGGAGACGAGATTGGCGACCGACGAGCCGACCCCGGGCACCGCGCCGACGATCGTGCCGATCAACCCGCCGCGGAGCAAGATGCCGGGCGACGCGAGGCCCTGGCGCACGCCGTGCAGGAGCCGCTTCAGGCTCACCTCCCGATTCGCCGTACCGCCCTCCACGAGATACTTGCCGCTTCCGATGCCAAACAGCTCGGATGCCGCGAACATGCCGATCATGGCTGGGATCACCGGCACGCCGTCGATCAGGTAGTCGCTGCCCATTGTGCCCCGGAGCACCCCATTCGGGCTCATGCCGATCGTGCCGATCAGCAGCCCCACGACGCCGGCGAGCAGGCTGCGGCCGAAGAACTTGCCGCGCAGCGTGGCGATCAGGGTGAGGCCCCACAGGATCACCACGAACATCTCGGTCGGGCCGAGCTTCAGCACGAGTGTCGACATCGGTCCGATCAGGACGAGAAGCGCGAGATAGCCGATGAAGGTGCCGATGGTCGAGGCGATCAGTGCGATGCCGAGCGCCTCGTTGTGCTTGCCCTGGCGCGCCATCGGGAAGCCGTCGAACGTCGTGGCGACCGCCGACGACGTGCCGGGAATGTTCATGAGGATCGCCGAGACGCCACCACCGAACTGACCGCCGGTGAAGATGGCGGTCAGGAAGAGCATGGCGCTCAGGAAATCCATCGTCATGGTGGCTGGCAGGAACACCGCCATCGCCATGCTGGTCTGCAGGCCCGGAATGCAGCCGAAGATGAGGCCAATGATCAGTCCGGGAACGACAAGCCCCCAGGGCTGCCAGGACGAGCCGAGGATTGCAAAGGCGTCATACAGGCTTGAAAGGTCGATCATCCCCTGGTCCTCAAAGCAGCAGCATGGGCATCGGATAGGGGAGCAGCCACTGGAAACAGACCGAGACCGCCAGGGCGAAGACGATCGGCAGCCCGATCAGCATCAGCGGATTGCGCACGCCGTCGAGCAGCAGCATCGCGGCCATGAAGACCGCCGTGCCGACGTCGAAGCCGAGATAGGGAAGCGAGGCGATATAGCACGCGAAAAGCAGCATCGTGAGCGGTGTCTTCAGACGCGTGACCAGCGGCGCCGCGTCGTCCGCCGAACCGGCCGACCCATCATCGGGCTCCGGACGGGCTCCGGTAAAGATCCCGACCAGGACGAAGACGCACAACACGAATGCCAGAAGCGAGGCCGGGAGGACGAGAATGAGGTTCTTGGCCCTCGACGACGCGTCCCAACTGTCGGCCAGGTAAAGGCCGGTGATGGTCGCGAAGGCGAGGACGAGGAGCGCGTGGCCCCAGTCGATCCGAGCGAAGTGGGAACGGGCTTGCATCGGCGTACCTGTTGGTCGCGCGGGCGCGATTGGGCGCGGGAGGATGCGCTTTGGTCGACGGAAAACCGGAGGCGCCCGCGGGTGGGACGCCTCCGCACAGCCCGTCAGTTGCCCATCAGGTCCTTGTATTTCTTGATGACTTCGTAGTTCCGGTTGACGACCTCAGTGGTCTTTTCCGGGCCGAGCCACTCGCCGCCAATGGAGTTCTCCTCGAGGTACTTCTTCACCTCGGGCTTCTCGAGTGTCGCCTTGTAGGCGGCGACGAGCTTGTCCCAGCGCTCGGGATACTTCTCCTTGAACTCGGCATCCGTCGCGAGGCCACGGATCGAGCCGCTGACGACCGGCATTTCGAGGCCGATTTCCTTCAGCGCTTCGGCAACGGTCGGCGCATCCCACTCGGGCGCCGGCTCGTCACGGACCACCGCGAGCGGGGTGATCATGTCGCGAATGCCTTCGCTACCCTCGCCGCCGAGGATCGTGAAGTCGACCTGGCCGCCGGCGACCGCCGCACGTGCCGCACCGCCGCTCTCATAGGTGACGATGTTGAGGTCGGAATCCGTCAGGCCGGCCGCCTCAAGCAGCAGATAGGCCGAGAGCTGTCCAGCAGAGCTCGGCACGACGCTGACGCTCATCTTGCCGGGGTTCTCCTTGATCGCCTCGATCATCTCGGCGAGCGAGTGGATGTCGCGGTCCTTGTTGACGGCGATGATATCCCAGTCCGACCACTGCCCGTTGACGAAGGCGAAGTCGTCGATCGAATAGCTCGCCTCGGTGTGGATGATGCTGTTGGCCAGATATGGCGAGACCGACGTCGCCAGGATCGTGTAGCCGTCCGCCGGCTGGGCGAGCACGTAGCTCGCGGCGAGTTGGCCGCCGGCGCCGTCGCGGTTCACCACCGAGATCGGCTGCCCGAGTTCCTCAGGCATGAACTGCGCCAAAGCGCGGGCCGTACGGTCGGCGCTACCACCGACGCCGAAGCCGACGACAAAGGTGATGGGCCGGTCCGGCCAGGCATCCTGTGCCGCCGCCATCGTCGGTATTGCCATGGCGGCGGCGACGAGCCCCGCCGAGAATGTCTGGATCAAGCGTTTCACTGTGTCTCCCTCCCGTGTGTTTCGTCCGGCCGCGTTTTCGGGGCCGGTGTGTGGCGACCTTCTGCCGAGGTAGTGCATGCCTTGAAGTGGCACTGATCGTTGACAATGTTTTCCAGCTCGACCATGGTTGTCAACAACGAACTCTGGCGAGACAATTGATAAAGACCGCCAAACCCATAAAAATACCGTCGAAACGCCCACAAACTGGTAAAATGCTGACGTAGCCAAGCATTTCGACTAGACCTCGGCAGGCCGAGTGAATGTCAGCGTCGGAGGGATTGTCGACAATATCGGAGGAATTGTCACAAGTGACTATGCTCGGCGATGAGGCCGACACCACGGGAGCAGCCGGGTGTCGGGATGTCGTGGAGGGCGCTCAGACCCTTGGCGACCGCGTCTACGACCAGCTCCTCGACGCCATCATGACCGGCGAAATTCCGCTCGGCGCCAAGATCGGCGAGAACGATCTGGCACAGCGTTTTGGGGTCAGCCGGGGGCCGCTGCGCGAGGCGATACGGCGCCTGGAAGAGCGTCGCCTCGTCATCCGCACCGCCCATGTCGGCGCGCGCGTCGTCGAGATGTCCGATACGTCGCTTCTGGAGCTGTTCTTCGTGCGCGAGGCCATGGAAGGCATGGCCGCACGGCTGGCCAGCCAACGCATGAGCGATGCGGAGATCGCCGACCTGGAACGCCTGCTCGACGCGCATGGGGAGAGCGTGGCCGACCGCGAGCACTACGACCAGCGCGACCATGACCTCGATTTTCACTACCGCATCGCAAAGGGCGCCCGGAACGACATGATCGAGGGGCTGCTCTGCCGCGATCTCTACCAGCTCCTGCAGATCTACCGCTATCGCCACAGCGCGGTGCCCGGCCGGGCCCAGCGCGCGCTGCTCGAGCATCGGCGGGTCGCCGCGGCGATCGCCGACCGCGACGGCGATCTCGCGGAAACCCTCATGCGCCGTCACATCGTCGCCGCCCGCAAGATCCTTGAAGGCCTTCTCGCGGGGACGGCCGCCACGGCCGTCCCGCACCCGGAATTGAAATGAATGGAGACAGAAACGTGAAGCGATCCACCGTGCTGCGCCGTCTGATGGAAGAGAATGCGCCTGTGGTAGCCCCCGGAGCCTATGACGGGCTATCGGCGCGGCTCGTCGAGCGGGCGGGCTTTCCAGCCGTCTATGCGAGCGGCGGCGCCATCTCTCGCAGCACGGGCATTCCCGATCTCGGCCTGATGAGCATGTCGGAGATCGTCGCCCGCCTCGAGACAATGGTCGACGCCGTCGGCGTGCCGCTGATCGCTGACGCTGACACGGGCTACGGCAACGCGCTCAACGTCCAGCATGCCGTGCGCGCCTTCCAGCGCGCCGGTGTCGCGGGCTTCCACCTGGAAGACCAGGCGTTCCCCAAGAAATGCGGCCACTACGACGACAAGTCGATCATCCCGCTGAAGGAGATGTCGCAGAAGATCAAGGCGGTGAAGGACGCCAGCGAGGATCCCGACTTCGTGCTCATCGCGCGGACGGACGGGCTCGCGGTCGAGGGCTACGACAAGACGATCGAGCGCTGCCACGCCTATATGGAGGCCGGCGCCGACGTGATCTTCGTCGAGGCGCCGACAAGCGTCGAGCAGATCGAGACGATCGCCAAGGATCTGCCGTATCCCAAGCTCATCAACATGTTCCACAGCGGCAAGACGCCGCTCGTCGCAACGTCTCGCCTTGGCGAACTGGGTTACGCGATCGTCATCATTCCGAGCGACACGCAGCGCGCCGCGATCGGGGCGATGGAGCGGACCCTCAAGGCCATCCGCCGCGATGGCCATTCCGGCTCGATGCAGGAGGAAATGGTGTCGTTCCGCGACCGCGAGGTGATCATCGGCACCGACGCCTACATGGCAAAAGACAAGTCCTATGCCGCCTGACGCGCACGCACGTCGGGCGTCGTTTCGTAAGCGCCTTGCGTCGGGCGACTTGATACTCGCCCCTGGGGCCGACAGCGGCATGGGCGCCTCGCTTGTCGAGCGGGCCGGGCATGAGTGTGTCTACATGACGGGCTCGGGCGTCGCGAACAAGCTGCTCGGTAAGGCCGATGTCGGGCTTCTGTCGCTGACCGAGATGGCGATGATGGTGCGCTTTCTCGTTCAGGCGACGCGGCTGCCCGTCATCGCCGATGCCGATAGCGGCTACGGCAACGCCGTCAATGTCATGCGCACCGTGGAGGAATACGAGGCCGCCGGCGCGACGGGGCTGCATCTGGAGGACCAGGTGGTGCCCAAGCGCTGCGGCTCGATCGCCGGCAAGGAGGTCGTCCCGGCGGATGAGATGGCGGGGAAGATCCGCGCGGCGCTCGATGCGCGCGGCGACGAGAACCTCGTGATCATCGCTCGCACCGACGCGCGCGGGCCGCACGGGCTCGACGAGGCGATCCGCCGAGGGCAGATCTACGCCGCGGCCGGCGCCGACATGATCTTCCCCGACGCGCTGCTCTCGGTCGAGGAATACGCCGCTTTCGCCAAGGCGGTGCCGGGGCCCAAGGTCTTCAACATGGGCGGCTACGCCCGGAAGCGCACAACGCCGAAGATCCCACTCGGTGAGGTCGCGGAGCTCGGCTATTGCCTCGTCCTGTTCCCGCTCGCCTCGATCCGCGCCGGTATCCGCAGCGAGCTCGACTTCCTGGTGGGTTTGCGCGAACGGGGCACCGAGTTCGAGGTCGAGCATCTACGGGAACTCGAGGGGCACGCCGTCGAGAACTGGTATGAGTTCACCGGAATCTCTCACATCCGGGCGTTCGAGGAGCGCTACCTGCCGGCAGCCTCCGTGGCGGCCCGCTACACCAATTCCGCAGGGCACATGCCCGGCGAGGACCGATGAATGGCCTCTCGGAAAGAGCGGCGCCCATAAGCGCGGTCGAGACAGACCGGGAGGAGCCACCCCGATGACGACGAGCCAGGACAGCCTCGAAACCTGCCGCGTTGTGGATATCAACGGCCGCGAGCTGCACTATTACAGCCTCGCAGCGGCCGAGGCGGCCGGCGCCGGGCCGGTGACGCGCCTGCCGCGATCCCTGAAAGTGCTCTACGAGAACCTGCTGCGCCACGAGGACGGGATCGTTGTCACGCGGGATCACCTGACCGGCTTTACGGAGTGCCTCGAACCGGACGCGCCCAAGCAGGAAATCTGGTTCAGCCCGACGCGAATCCTGATGAACGACTCCGCCGGCATCCCGCTGATGGCCGACATGGCGGCGCTGCGCGGGGCGATGGTGCGCAACGGCCACGATCCCGAAGCGGTCAATCCGCAAATCCAGTGCGATCTCGTCGTCGATCATTCCGTGATGGCCGACAAGACCTCCACGCCGGAGTCCTATGCGGAGAACCTGACCCTCGAATTCGAGCGCAACGGCGAGCGCTATCGCTTCCTGCGCTGGGCGCAGCAAACCTTCTCGAACTTCCGCGCCGTACCGCCCGGCACCGGCATCTGTCACCAGGTCAATCTGGAGGCGCTGTCGCGCTGCATCTGGACCGCATCGGACGGCAACAGGACGCTGGTCTTCCCCGAAACCCTGCTCGGCACCGACAGCCACACGCCGATGATCAACGGCATCGGCGTCCTCGGCTGGGGCGTCGGCGGCATCGAGGCGGGTGCCGCGATGCTGGGGCAGCCCGTGACGATGATGGTGCCGCCCGTCGTCGGCTGCCGCCTCGATGGCAAGCTGCCGGCCGGTACGAACGCGACGGACCTCGTAATTTCGCTGACGGAGCGGCTGCGCGAGGTCGGCGTGGTTGGCACCTTCGTCGAGTTCTTCGGCGAGGGGCTCGAGGCGCTCACCCTGTCCGATCGAGCGACGATCGCCAACATGGCGCCCGAGTACGGCGCGACGATGGGCTTCTTTCCGATCGACCGCGAGACGATCCGCTATCTCCACGACACGAACCGCGGCGGCGATCATCTCAATCTTGTCGAGACCTATGCGAAGCTTCAGGGGCTCTGGCACGATCCGAATGACGAGCAGCCGGTGTACGACCGCATGGTGGTCGTCGACCTCTCGCAGATCGTGCCCTCGATTGCCGGACCGCGCCGGCCACAGGATCGCGTGAACCTCACCGAGGCCGCCTCCCGCTTCAAGGCGGATGTGCTGCCCGCTCAGCCGGCGCTGCCGGAGGGTGGTGCGTCGGTGGAGGGCCACGACTGGCGGCTCGATCATGGCGCTGTCGTTGTCGCTGCCATCACGAGCTGCACGAATACCTCGAACCCCTACGTGATGCTCGCCGCCGGGTTGCTCGCCCGCAAGGCTATCGAACGCGGCCTGACGATCAAGCCGTGGGTCAAGGCGTCGCTGGCTCCGGGCTCGCGCGTAGTGACCGACTATCTTGAGGCGACGGGCCTGCAGACATCGCTCGATGCACTCGGCTTCAACTGCGTCGGCTATGGCTGCACGACCTGCATGGGCAATTCCGGGCCGCTGTCGCCGGAGATATCCGAGGCGATCCGGCAGCACGACGTCTGCGGCATCGCGGTGCTGTCCGGCAACCGCAATTTCGAGGGCCGCATCCATCCCCTGGCCAGGGCCAACTACATTGCCTCGCCGCCCCTCGTCATCGCCTACGCCATTGCCGGCAATATGGGGATCGACCTGGCGAGCGACCCGCTCGGCACCGACGCGGAGGGCCGGGACATCATGTTTGCCGACATCTGGCCGGCCCCGGACGAGATCGCGGCGATCGTCGGGGAGGCCCTGACGGCGGAGCGCTTTCGCATGCGCTACGAGAACCTCTTCGAGGGGGACGAGCGGTGGCAGGCAATCTCGGCGCCGACGAGGGCGACCTTCGACTGGCCGGAGGAGAGCGACTATATAAAGGAGCCGCCCTTCTTCGAGGAACTGACGCCGTCAATTCCCGAGATCGGCGACATTATAGGCGCGCGGCCCCTCGCCATGCTCGGCGATTCCATCACCACCGACCACATCTCGCCGGTCGGCACGATCACCGCGTCCTCGGCCGCTGGCCAGTATCTTGTCGCACAGGGGATCGACCCGCTCGACTTCAACTCCTTCGCCGCCCGCCGCATCAACCACGAGGTAATGATCCGCGGCGCCTTCGCGAACATCCGGCTGCAGAACGAGATGGCGCCTGAGCGGTTGGGCGGGTGGACGCATTACCAGCCGTCGGACGAACTGATGCCCGTGCACGAGGCGGCCGCCCGGTACCGGCGGGAAGGCGTGCCACTCGTGGTGGTAGCGGGCAGCGACTATGGCTGCGGATCGTCGCGCGACTGGGCCGCGAAGGGAACGCGTCTCCTTGGTGTCCGGGCGATCATCGCGGAAGGCTTCGAGCGCATCCACCGCTCCAACCTGATCGGTATGGGCGTCTTGCCACTGCAGTTCCAGGACGGCGAGACGCGAAAGACGCTGGGGTTCGACGGCACCGAGACCTTTGACGTCAGGGGGCTCGGCGGCGATATCATGCCCGGCATGCCGATCGCCGCAACGGTCTACAGGGTCGACGGCTCGGCCGAGGAGATCACGCTGACCGTCCGGCTCGATACGGCGATCGAGGTTCAATACTACCTGCACGGCGGCATCCTGCATTACGTGCTGCGCAACACGATGGGCCACGCCTGAAGGGAACGAGAAAGATGGGTCGTAGGAACGGATATCGGGGCGTCTTCATGCGCGGCGGCACGAGCAAGGCGATCATCTTCCGGGAAAAGGATATTCCGTCCGACCCGGCGGAGCGCCACGCGATGTTTCTGAAGGTGATGGGCAGCCCGGACCCGGCGAAGCGCCAGCTCGACGGGCTCGGTGGCGGCATGTCCTCGCTTTCGAAAGTGTGCATCGTCGAGTCGTCTTCGCGCGACGACGCCGACGTCGACTACACCTTCGCGCAGATCCCGGTCGCAGGTACCACCGTCGACTACAGCGCCAATTGTGGGAACATGTCCTCCGCCATCGGTCCTTTCGCGGTGGAGGAGGGAATCGTCGCGAGCCGCGACGGCGAAGCGGAGGTGCGGATTTTCAACACCAACACCAGGAAGATCATCGTCAGCCGCTTCGCGGTAGAGGACGGCCGGCCGAAGGTCGAGGGCGATTTCGTCAATCCGGGCGTCGCGGGTACCGGCTCGCCGATCCGGCTCGACTTCGTCGAACCCGGCGGGGCCGCGACCGGCCGGCTCCTGCCGACTGGCAGCGTCATCGATACGTTCGAGCATCCGGAACTGCCGGGTCCGGTCAGGGCGTCCGTAATCGACGCAACCAACCTCATCGTATTCGTGCTGGCTGAGGATCTCGGCTGCGACGCCACCGAGACGCCCGACCAGATGGAAGCCGACACGACGCTCATGCATCGCCTCGAGGTGATACGGCGAATCGCGAGCGCCCGTGCAGGCCTCGCTCCGGACTTCGAT
Source organism: Aurantimonas sp. C2-5-R2 (assembly GCF_036549495.1). Classification (NCBI taxonomy): domain Bacteria; kingdom Pseudomonadati; phylum Pseudomonadota; class Alphaproteobacteria; order Hyphomicrobiales; family Aurantimonadaceae; genus Aurantimonas; species Aurantimonas sp. C2-5-R2. Next base: position 3,084 of record NZ_JAZHLJ010000066.1, on the reverse strand, counting down.
GCCGCCGCCAGCATTGAGGGCAATCCGAAGATCGGCATCGTTGGCCCGTCGCGGGACTACATGCAGACTACCGGAGTGGCCGTGGCCGCGGAAGAGTACGACGTGTCCGTGCGCATGCTCTCAATGGGACAGGCGCACCGCGCCATCCCCTTGACGGCCGCTCTTTGCACAGCCGTCGCCGCTCGCGTCGACGGCACGGCGGTTGCCGCGATCGCGCGGGTTCCCGCCTCTGTAGATATGCCCTTGCGGATCGGTCACTCGTCGGGCGTTCTGCCCGCCGTTGCCCGTGTAGGCGCAGAGTTCGACAATACCTGGATCGCGCACAGCGCAGGCGTGTTCCGTACCGCTAAGCGGCTTATGGAGGGCATTATCTACGCCTGAAGCGATTTGAGACCATGGGGCTGCAGGACAAGCGACAATCGTCGTTCAGTGCCGTGGGGCGGTGCGTCTGCTTTCGAAACTGGCAGATGATCTCTTCTACGGCCGGGATGGGCGCGTTGCCGCCCGGCTGCTTAACTGATGAGAACGGGCCAAAAGCGGTCGATGCGCTTCGAGATGAATACCGGCTGGAAGCCGCCGCTCGCCTTTCGCGCAGCGCTACGCCAAATTCCAGTTCAGGTAACGTCCACCCTATCGATCGGAAAGATGCAGATAGTCCGGCGTGAAGTCGGCGAACCGCATCAGCTGTTCGAAGCCGTGAATAATTGCGCGTTCGTGCTCGACGGTCGCAAGACCTCTGTCGCGGAGGTTCATCTGCATGTGGTTGGAGTGGAGAGCGGAAAGACCGAGCGTATCGACGAGTTCCTCCTGCGTGACCGGCAGCTCGAGAACACCGTCGGCGACGAGTCCAACGGCGGCCACCCGCGGGGTGTGCCGACACGGTCACTTATGAAGCGGAGCCGACGAACACGATCCCGACCATATCGGCCGCCCGGATGTCAGCCATCGCCTACTTTGGCAACAGTCAGTGCTCGGCGGTGTCATCCGCGCCGGTTCATCCGGCGCCATGCTCACAGTGGCCGTCAGGTGGCTGCCGTTCGGGATGATCCGCCGTTTTCCCGTGTCGGCCATCGGCGCCCGGGGAACGCCCGCCTGTCCAGCCAACGGCAAGAAATCCTTGACCCATTATCGGCATGCTCGAACGTGCAGGGACAAATCGGGGGGCGGCAGTCGAGATATGTCAAATCGGACCATTTTCGGCGTCAAGGCAGATCGCCGCCGGCCACCGCCCGCAAGAAAGCGGAGGTGGCGACCCTCATCCTTTGCAGTGCTTCTCGCCGGGGCATGCATCGTCGCCTTCGCCGCACCCTTCGCGGCGCGGCAGCTTCCGGAGCTTGTCACCTCGTCGCCTGCGGTGCCCACCGCACCGGCAGTCACTACGGCCGCCCCACCAGCACGCCCCCTTCCCGTCTGCTCGGGCGGCAATCGCGCCGCACGCAAATTGACCTGCATTGTCGATGGCGACACCGGTTGGGAGCGCGGGGTAAAATGGCGGGCTCTGGACGTCGACACTCCGGAAATCGGCAAACCCGAATGCGCGGCTGAACGCCGCCTGGGAGAAAAGGCCCGCGACAGGCTCCGCCAATTGATGGGCAGCGGCTACACGATCGAGTGGACTGGCGGCAAAGGCAAATTCGGCCGGGAACTCGCGCGGGTCCGCCTTACCGATGGTCGCGATGCCGGTCAGGTGTTGATCCAGGAGGGCCTGTCGCAGCCTTGGCCGAATGAGGGCAACAAATGGTGCCGGAACTGACCTGAAGTCATCCTTGACGACCTGGGACTTCACTGGGATTCTCCTTGTCGGATGCGGCCGATCTGAAACCGATTCCCCACGAGGATGCCATGCCGCACGTCGATCATTATCTCCGCACGATCATCAAGCTCGCTCTCTCCGAAATCCCGCCCGCGATCCGGGTCGAATGCGCGTCAAAGCGCCCCAGGGTCAACTGGCAGAGTTGGGAGGATGCTCAGGGGAAGATGGCGGACACGATCGCGACCCACGTGCTGCTGCATCTCGACGTTCGGGAACGGGACTGGCGTCGCCATGGTTCGTCGACCAGCAGGCCGATGATATCCACGGAGGTCTGATCCGGGACAATGCTATTCGGTCGGCTTCTTACCCGTCTCTTTCGCCGCTCCCCGAAGGTTCGGCGCGAGGCGACTGTCCTGGTGACGATGCAGGGGGCGCAAGGGGCCTGGATCGAAGCGCGGGAGCGGCGACGGGCGGCGGCGGAGGTTGATGCCGAAGCTGACCGACGCCACTGGAACGCCGTGATGCGTGAGGTCGAGCGGCAAACCGGCTACCGGCATCAGCCCGATACTGCAACGCGGATGATGGGCGGCTAGAGGCCACTCGGCCCCCCAATCGAGCTTTCGAGACTCTTGTCCCGACCTACATGCAAATGCTGCGCGCTCTATCGGGTTGGCTCGACAAGGCACAGAAGCAGATACCGAACGCGGACGCCGAGGCGCTGCTGTCCGCGCGGCTTGCGCCTGACATGTACCCCCTTTGTCGTCCCAGGTTCGCTTTGCCTGTCTACAGGCGCAGGAAGCGACAATCCGGCTCCGGGGGGAACCTCTGCCAGAGACGATGGAGCAACTGGCTCGTGAGGGCAGGAACGCCGGCGAGGAGCCGGAGACACTTTCGGATGCGCAAGCCCGGATCGGTGAAGCTCTGTCGCTGCTGGGAAACCTTGAATCAGACGCGCTCGACGCGGGCGCGGACCGAACCACTACGACCGAAATTCCGGGCGGCATGATCTTCGACATGACCGGCGAGCAATATGCGCGGGACTGGGCGCTGGCCCAATTCTATTTTCATCTGACCACAGCTTACGCCATCCCGCGAAGCCACGGGATCGAGCTCGGGAAAGCGGATTACGTTCCGCACAGGTTCGCGTATCTCCGGCCCGGATCAATGCCGCAGAGCTGATGCGACAACGGATGTGGCGGCTAACGCCGTAGGGAAACCGAGAGAAGCTTGACGGTTTTTCAGGGGATGTCCCGAAGTTTGTTGAACTTCGTTGAGCGGCGATGCCGGGTTGAACGTTAGGCGGCCCTCGATGCAGGGGCAATGAACTTTTC
>NZ_JAZHLJ010000065.1:0-20150 GCF_036549495.1 Aurantimonas sp. C2-5-R2 | reverse complement strand
TCTCCAAAGTGGATTCGACACCCCGAGCCTACCGGCTCAAGGCGGGCAACGCCGCCCCCTTCAGAAGTTCAACATCGATCGGGACATTCCCAGCGGCGGCGGCTTGGTCCGTACCGTCTGCGGGAGCGCACCGAGAGGCGCGACCGTGACGTAGCGGCGATGGTGCGGGCCGGATTCGGTTTTTCCGACGCCGCGGCGGTGATCGATGGTGAAGGCGCCGTTCACTGAGCGGATTGGTAGATTCACGCGCGCCCGCATCTCCTGAACGCGGGCGCGGCCAAGCAGCGCGCCCGACGCCGTACACAAGTGACGTTCCACGGGGCTGCCACCGTGGCCGCAGCCGCTTTCACATGGTCGCATCGCTGGAATGAGGCGTCCGTGCGGCATTGCCAGTTCCGCGCGATATCGTGTATGTGCCGAAGAAACAGGACGACAAGGGAGCCGTCACGTGGCCGAACTGCCGAATTACGACACCACCAATCCGGCCGATATGGACTATCCGGAGCACGAGCGGACCTATGCTCTGTTTCTCGCGATGTTCAAATGGGGCACGATCGTCTCGGTCGCCATTCTCGTCGGCATGACCGTGGGCCTGATGCTGGGCGGCGGGTTTCTCGGCGGTATCCTGAGCTTTGTCGTGCTCCTGGCGATCGCCTATTTCGTCGCTCGATAGGCGGCCTGCCGGCGGGAGAGACGGCAGGAATTTATGGCCATGCCAAGCGTGGCCATAAGATGCACCCGGTGATTGCAACCGATTTTCGGATAAGATCGTCGGATAGAATCATCCAGCGATTCGACATGAAGCGGCCTTTGCGCATCCGGATGGACGCAGGGCGCTAAAGGTTTGAGGGGAGGCGTTCCAAGTTGAAATTGTTCGTGCCAATGGAACGCGACGACGGGGAATCCCGGGTCGCGGCGTCGCCCGATACCGTGAAGAAGCTGACGGGTCTGGGCGCCAACGTCACCGTGGAAGCGGGGGCCGGGGAGCGCTCGCGCGTCACCGACGATGCGTTCAAGGCGGCTGGCGCCGCGATCGGCACGGCGAAGGACGCCTCCAATGCCGATATCGTTCTCAAGGTGCGCCGGCCTTCGCCCGTTGAACTGAAGACCTATAAATCGGGCGCGGTGGTGATCGCGACGATGGACCCCTATGGTCGCGACGAGGAGGTCAAGGCGATGGCCGAGGCCGGCATCCTCGCCTTCGCCATGGAATTCATGCCGCGCATCACCCGCGCGCAATCCATGGACATCCTGTCGTCCCAGGCCAATCTCGCCGGATACCAGGCCGTGGTCGACGCGGCGTATGAATTCGACCGGGCGTTTCCGATGATGATGACCGCGGCCGGGACCGTTCCCGCCGCGCGCGTCTTCGTCATGGGCGCCGGCGTTGCCGGTCTCCAGGCGATCGCCACGGCCAAGCGTCTCGGCGCCGCGGTGACCGCGACGGATGTGCGGCCCGCTGCAAAAGAACAGGTCGAGTCGCTCGGCGGCAAATTCATCGCGGTCGAGGACGAGGAGTTCAAGGCGGCGGAGACGGCCGGCGGTTACGCCAAGGAGATGTCGAAAGAGTATCAGGCCAAACAGGCCGAACTCGTCGCGTCGCACATCGCCAAACAGGACATCGTCATCACCACCGCCCTGATTCCTGGCCGGCCAGCGCCTCGGCTGGTCTCCAAGGCGATGGTCGAATCGATGAAGCCGGGCTCGATTGTGGTCGACCTCGCCGTCGAGCGCGGCGGCAATGTCGAGGGCGCCGAAGCCGGCAAGGTCGTGCAGATGGGGCCGGCGAAGATCGTCGGCCATCTCAACGTTCCGGGCCGGATCGCCGCCAGTGCGTCGCTGCTCTACGCCAAGAACCTTTCGAGTTTCCTGGAGACGATGATCGACAAGGAAACCAAGGCACTGAAGATCGATTTCGAGGATCCGCTGGTGCAGGCGACGCTGCTGACGCGCGACGGCAAGGTGGTGCATCCGAATTTCGCCAAGGAGCCGGCCGCGGGCTCCGGCGATAACGGCGCAGCCGAGACGGCCAAGGGAGAGGCGTGATGGAAAACGAGACCATTCGCAACACGCTGCAGCAGCTGAACGAGGCTGGTGCCGCCATTCGCGAGGCCCGCTCCGGTGTGGAAGGGCTGATGAGCTCCGGCATCACTGAAGCGGTCGGCGCAGCGACCGGAATCGACCCCTTCGTCTTCCATCTGGCGATCTTCGTGCTGGCGATCTTCGTCGGCTACTACGTCGTCTGGTCGGTGACCCCGGCGCTGCACACGCCGTTGATGTCGGTGACCAACGCCATCTCCTCGGTGATCATCGTCGGCGCGCTTCTGGCCGTCGGCATCTCGGCGTCGGGAATGGCCACGACCTTCGGATTCATCGGGCTGGTTCTGGCTTCGGTGAACATCTTCGGCGGCTTCCTCGTCACCCAGCGCATGCTGGCAATGTACAAGAAAAAAGAGAAGTGAGGCGGTAGCAGATCATGTCCGAGAATTTTGCCGCCTTCCTTTATCTCGTCTCCGGCGTCCTGTTCATCCTGGCGCTGAGGGGCCTGTCGCACCCGACCACCAGCCGCCAGGGCAATCTGTACGGCATGGTGGGCATGGGGATCGCCATCCTCACCACGCTGCTTCTGGCCGGCCCGTCCTTCGGCGGGCTGGTGCTGATCGTCCTCGGCATCGCCATTGGCGGCGGCGTCGGCGCGGTGACCGCCAAGCGCATCCCGATGACGGCGATGCCGCAGCTCGTCGCAGCCTTCCACAGCCTCGTCGGCTTGGCGGCCGTGATGGTCGCCGCCGCGGCGCTCTACGCGCCGGAAGCCATCGGCATCGGCACGGTTGGCGACATCCATGCCCAGGCACTGGTGGAAATGTCGATCGGCGTCGCCATCGGCGCTATCACCTTCACCGGCTCGATCATCGCCTTCCTGAAGCTCGACGGACGCATGAGCGGCAAGCCGATCATGCTGCCGCAACGCCACGTCATCAACATCGCCCTTGGCGTGGCGATGGTCGCCTTGGTCGTGGCCTTCGCGATCACCCAGAGCTACGTGCTGTTCTGGCTCATCGTTATCGTCGCGCTGGCGCTCGGCGTGTTGCTGATCGTTCCGATCGGCGGCGCCGACATGCCGGTCGTCGTCTCGATGCTGAACTCCTATTCGGGTTGGGCAGCCGCCGGTATCGGGTTTACGTTGCAAAATTTGGCATTGATCATCACCGGCGCGCTGGTCGGATCTTCCGGCGCGATCCTCTCCTACATCATGTGCAAGGGCATGAACCGGTCCTTCATTTCGGTCATTCTCGGTGGCTTTGGGGGTGAGAGCGGTCCGGCGGGCGCCGACGATCTCGGCGATCGCACGGTCAAGCAGGGCTCGGCCGAGGACGCCGCGTATCTGATGAAGAACGCCGGCCGGGTCATCATCGTGCCGGGCTATGGTATGGCGGTGGCGCAGGCTCAGCACGCGCTGCGCGAGATGGTGGACAAGCTCAAGGACGAGGGCGTCGAGGTCAAATACGCCATCCATCCTGTGGCGGGCCGCATGCCAGGGCACATGAACGTTCTCCTGGCTGAAGCCAACGTACCCTATGACGACGTGTTCGAGCTCGAGGACATCAATTCGGAGTTCGCCCAGACCGACGTCGCTTTCGTCATCGGCGCCAACGACGTGACCAACCCGTCGGCGCGCGACGACAAGGCCTCGCCGATCTACGGCATGCCGATCCTCAACGTCGATCAGGCAAAGACCTGCCTGTTCATCAAGCGTTCGCTGGCTTCGGGCTATGCCGGCATCGACAATACGTTGTTCTACAAGGACAACACCATGATGCTGTTCTCCGACGCCAAGAAGATGGTCGAGGACATCGTCAAGGCGCTTGCCGACTGACCACCAACGCCGATCGGCCGAGGGCATCGTCCCCGCTGTTTCCCTGTCATGAAAAAGGCCTGCCGGGTGTGGCAGGCCTTTTTCGTTTCTGCGGCGGCGTTAGCGACGACCGCGTTATTTCGGCTGCGGAACGACGACCACGGCGGCCGGCGGCGTGGCCACGGCAACGGCGGGCGCGAGCGTGAACTTCGCCACGCCGATGGCTGCGTTGATGCCTTCCTGGGCCTGCACGCTCACCGGCTGCAGCGAAAAGCTGTCGTTGTTGCCGCCGACGAGAACGCTGGCCCCGCCGCCGACAACGACGGATGCGTCAGCTGTCGCACCGACATAGGTGCCGGCCAGGCTGTTGGGGGTGTACGGGGTGCCGTCCGCCGAGACGACCGCCCAGGTCATCACGGTGCGGCCGGTGACGCCGACGTCGAGGCCGAACTTGTCGAGCGTCGCCGCATAGAGCTCAGGCGCGCCGCCTTCCGCGGGCGTGAATTCGCAGACCAGGTTGTCGGTCGAGCCGACGATGAAACCGGTCGAGCCGTCGCTGTTGCAGCCAAGGACGCCGACCTTGGTCTCGGCCGATGCGCCCGAGGCAAGCAGCGGGGTCGTGGCGAAGGCGGCGGCAAGCGCCAGCGAGGATAAAATGGTTTTCATGGGATGGTCCTTTCGTGGGTTATCCACTTCGGGGGAGAAAGTCATGGTGCGCCGCGAAGTTCCCCCTCAGCCGCGTTTCTTTTCAGCCAGGATGCAGGCGCGACGTCTCCGATGCTGCGAATCGGCGGCGGCGTGCCCTGCGCTTGCCTGACGGGTGAAAATCATGATTACCTAAGGGAATTATAAGCGAGGGCGCCCAGATGAATGGAGACCCGGAGAAGCCGGCGATGGCTAAGCGCCAAGCCGTCATTGTCATCCATGGCATGGGCGAGCAGCGTCCGATGGCGACGCTGCGCTCCTTCGTCGAGGCGGTGCTGGGCTCCAACGAGAAGGAAGCGGGCAGAACATCCGAATTCTGGATCGTGCCGGATTCGCGCACCGGCTCCGCTGAACTTGCCCGCATCACGACCCCCGCCGATGCAAACGGCGTTCGCACGGACTTCTACGAGTTCTACTGGGCCGACATCATGCAAGGCACGACGTTGCAGCACCTGCGGGCTTGGATCTTCGGTCTGCTATTGCGCTGGCCGCATCATGTGCCGCGCGATGTGTGGTGGGCATGGCTTTGGTTGTGGACCGGCACGCTGGTCGCTGTCGCTCTGGCGGCCGGGGGGCTTTTCGGATTGATCGATTCGGGCCCGGCCGAGGCGGCTCCGGAGGTGGTCTCGCCGTTGTGGCCAGCGGTCGTTGGTATCGCCGTCGCGCTGTTCGCGGCCGGCGTGTTGCTGTATTTTCTGTGGCGACGTCTGTCCGGCGAACCGAGGGCGACGGAGTTGTCCTATCACTTTGCCGGCGGCGCAGCCGTACTCGTCTTTGCCGGCATCGCCTTTCTGCTTCCATGGCAATCCATCCTGACCTTGAGCGTCGGTATGCTCGTGCTGTCGACGGCGATCGGTGTTCTCGTCCACCAACTCGTCGTGCCTTATCTTGGCGACGTCGCCCGGTATGTGCGGACCGAACCCGACACGGTGGAAAAGCGCCGGGACATACGCGAGCGAGGGCTGGCGCTGCTCAGAGCGCTGCACCGTGAGGCCCCGCCGGCGACGCCGAAGGAAGGCGAGGGCGCGGATGCGACAGACGACGATAGCGCCGAGACCGAACGCTATGAACGCATCGTCGTCGTCGGCCACAGCCTCGGGGCCATCATCGCCTACGATCTGCTGCGGCTGTTCTGGCTGGAAGCCGGTCCGAACCGGGACCACCCGATGGGATCGCAGGTCCAGGAGGCATTCGACGCCCTCGTTGCTTTCCTCGAGACAGAACCGGATTTGCGCGATGAGCGCGAGCTCTCGGTCTATCGGAATTTTCAGCGCGCGGTTTCGCGCGCCATGGCCGCCGAGCGTGCAAAGCCCTCGCCCGGCGCTCCGGTCGATCCCGGGGAGGGGCCGCTGTTCTGGCGTATCAGCGATCTGGTAACCCTCGGTAACCCGCTGACCCACGCCGAGTTCCTGCTCGCCCGCGATGTCGATCGCCTTGCGCGACTCGTCGAGGAGCGGCAGATCGCGACGTCGCCGCCACTGCCCGTCGAGGGACGCGATTTCCGCTACCGACCGGACGATCACCGCCTGCATGTGTTGCGTGAGATCGAGGAGCAGTACCCCGGCCTTCCCCATCATGCGGCCATGTTCGCGGCGACGCGCTGGACGAATATCTACGACCGCCACTCCAAGGTGCTGCTGGGTGACATCGTGTCAGGTCCGGTCCAGAACGAACCGGCGACCGCCATTTCGCCTGAGTTGGGCGCTGCGGGCGAGCCGGGCATGGGGCTCGGGATCCGTGATCGCCATGTCCGGATTCGCCGGCGCAAGCCTTTGATCCCCGGGCTGGGACGGCTCTTTACGCACACGCTCTACTGGGATTGCGAGGCTGAAGGAATACTGGTTTCCGGCGACATCGCCCCGGCCTATCGCGCCGCCGGCCCGCATCCAAAGCAGCATGTCTCAGTCTTGCGAGAGGCGATGGTTCTGGACGAACCGCTGGCCGGCCCTCCGGACGACGCCTCGGACGCCCAGCCCGAGGTCGTCGCGTAAAACGTGCGGCCAGTCACCCCGAGCGGACGGGGCGGCGTCAGCGATCCTGCTCAGGCGCCGCCTCTGGTGCGCGCCATGCCGTCCTTGGCCGGTTGGTATTTCGGATCGAGCTGCGCGGCACGGGAATAGGACTTTAAGGCCCGCCCACGATCGCCTTTGCGTTCGAAGACCAGCGCCTGGTTGGTCCAATACTCGGCCTTCTTGTCGTCGAGCTTCAGAGCCGCGTTGAAATCGGCGAAGGCATTTTCCTCGTCGCCGAGCGCCAGATAGGAGACGCCGCGCCCGGAATAAGGCTCGGACGCTGTCGCCTGCAATGAAATCGCCGTCGAAAAATCCTCGATCGCCTGTTTGTGCTGGCCGTCGATTTGATAGAGCAGGCCGCGGTTATGATAGGCGCGCGGGTCGGTGGTGTTCAGGTCGATCGCCCGCTGGAAATCGATGAGCGCCTCACGATTGCGGCCGGCGACCCGGTAGACGTTGCCGCGTCCGATATAAGCCGAATCGTAATTCGGATTGATCTGGAGTGCCGCGCTGTAGTCCTGGACGGCCTTCGCCGGCTGGTTGGTCTGGCGGTAGACGAGCGCGCGGTTGGCGTAGGCCTGATAGAAATTCGGGTCGAGCTGGAGGGCGGTCGTGAAATCCTGGATCGCGGCGTCGTATTTGCCGGCACGGCCATAGGCCGTACCCCGAACGTTGAGGGCTTCCGGATCGCGGGGATTGGCACTGACGGTCTGGGTCAGCGAGGCGATGTTCTGGTCGAGCCCCTGATTTTGATCGAGGGCGATCGCCGTGACGGCCGGTCCGTCCGATGTCGACTGGCACGCAGCGAGAACCGTCATCAGGCCGAGCACCGCAGCGGTGCGCAAAGTCGTATGCGCGACTCGCCCCTCCGGTTCGATCGCCGTGGGGCGTGTAACCGGACCGCGGGCGAACGCACGGGTGACAAGGCTCAGAGGCTGCAGCATCGATGAATTGTTCCCTCGAGAGACGAATCAGGCGGGGCCGTCGTCCATGTGACCAGCTCGGACCGCATGGCCCGGATCGATCTTATGGACTCTTGCTGACCCATACGCAAAGAGGCGGCAGACTCGCGCCTCGACCGCCTCCGTTACAACCTCAAATCGCCGAAAGAATGGCGCAGCGCGCCGCTATTGTCGCCGATGCCCTAGTGACTGCGGCCGCCGCTCGCCAGACCTTCGCGCTGAGCCTGCTTGCGCGCCAGCTTGCGGGCGCGGCGAACCGCCTCGGCCTTCTCCCGAGCGCGCTTCTCCGAAGGCTTCTCGAAGAAATTGCGCATCTTCATTTCGCGAAAGATTCCCTCGCGCTGCATTTTCTTCTTGAGGGCGCGGAGAGCCTGGTCGACGTTGTTGTCGCGGACAGATACCTGCACTGGATGTTCCGTTTCTGGCGTGTGGCCGAAGTCGGCCTGAACTAAAGATGAAGCGCTTACGAAGACCAAATTCCTCGAAATCCGGCAGCCCCTTAGCAGGTCGAGAGGCCTTTGTCGAGGGGCGGGAATGGTCGGTAGTGGGTCAGTTTGAAATCTAGATGGTGGATGAGACTGGAAAGGGCGATTGGAAGATGCCATCTTACGGACATGAACGATCCAGCTCCAGACCTCACGATTGTCCGCGTGTTTATGACCGACAATCTAGTCGGCCAAGGCCCAAACCGGCAACCTGCCGTGCAATTGTGGGTGGCTGCGCTGCCCCGTGAGAAAGCCGTTAAGGCCGTGATGGAGAGTGTTCCAAGCCACTACACGGCGGAGCTGACTGACGACTTCATTAATTTTGAGCTTGCCCGCCGTCTTGATCTGAAGCCCGGCGACGTGAGCGAATTGAGTTCCGCTCGATGAGTAGCACCCCCAAGCGCCCCCGCGATCCGAACAAGTTGGCTAAATCCATTGTGGAAATCGCCACTGGTGAGGCGGAGGACACAAATCCCCTCGCCAGCGCGCGGAGGGGTGGACTAAAAGGCGGTGTCTCAAGAGCTAAATCGCTCACCCCAGAGCAGCGATCTGAGATTGCAAGAATCGCAGCCGAAGCGAGATGGAAAAAGAAGGGCTAGGCTGCTTTTTCTCGATCCCAATATCGCCGCTCCTCCACATCGTCTCTAAAATCGAAAAGCATCGGTATCGGGGGCTGTTCTTCATTTATAGAATTGTAAGATTCCACGTCGGTTGCCAATTGAACGCAATCGCCAACGATCTGCTCGCGTCTCTGAATGAACGCCTTCTGCATATGTTCACGCGGCGCATCCTTCATAATTGCCCAGAATGTGTATTGCACACCCGCTTTAGAAACACGCACTGCATGGTTCACTCTGTACCGTCGCCCTTGTGCGTCGGTCGCATATTCTTCGCGAAGTGCGTCCGCCATGTCGGCTGACAACTTCGCTAGAGGGTCGACTTCAGGGACAGTAATCAGCCCTCTTCCTACTGCCCATTGAACCGCGTCACGTGCGGTAGCAGGTATCGAACCGCGTTCCTTTTCGTATGCATGCCACGCTTTTTGTAGCTGCTCTTTGTACGTTGCCATTTTCCGAAACCCTCATAGTGATACATTAGCGGGGACGCCCCATCCGTCCACGACGGCACTTCCGAGAATGTGCTGGCGAATCTTGACCTTATGTCGGATTAGCCAGTCGTACCTTTCCATTTTCCGCTGCAGCTGCCCAACGACTATGCCGGGATGCCTTTGCACCCGCTTTGCAAAACCAATCGTGTCCCGCTCTGAGATGTAAGGAAACTTTCGAACGTAAAAGGATTCCAGCTGATCTTGCGGAACGCAAATCTCTGCTGCCGCCAGATTGGCTCGCCTTTCTTCTGGCGGAAGGTCTTCGCCCACTCCGCCATTTTTACCCTCTAAATCATGATCAACCGCCTGGAACTCTAAATTGCCTTGCCCATCCTTGTTGAGCACATGTTCAATTTCGTGCCTCAATACGAACCAGAAATTATCTATACGGTCATGGCGAAGGGTCATACCAATAGTAGGCGACTTCGAGTCCAGCCAGAAACACACACCATCGATGTTAGCCTTCGGCAACGTCTCCACCACCACGTACCGGACCCCGCATTCGGCCAGAGCGCGGGGAACATGCCTCGTTTCCTCGGGATCAGCCATGAGACGCGGCATATCCTCCACAAAAGCTTTCAATTTTTGCTCAGAATAAGCTGGCGTAATTATTTCCGCCGCTATTTGGCGAACCCGGAACAGCCAAGCGATCTGTTCAGGCGTGGTGTTGGAATAATCGGCTTTCTTCGCCGCATGCGCCAGATAAGGAACATCGGACAGATCGTTTTTGCAAAAGAAACGCATCATCTGCGCTTCCAGTAGGCCTACATCCGTATCCTCTAGCCACCTTCTCTTGATCATTTCACGAATGGGGTACGACCCCTGCAATAAGGAGCGCTTCGCTATGCCAGGATCTGGTTCGCGAGCGTTGGCCATCTCGTAGGCCTTTTGCAGGTTTGCAAAGTAACCTGCGGACACGTCGAAAGCTTTGCCAAGCGCCTTAGCCATTTCCGGGCTAATGCCTCGCTTGCCGGAGGTAATGAGATTCACCGCCTGCTCGGGTGCGCCCAGAATGTACGCCAGATCGCGCTGCGACCAGCCGCGCGCGTCTAGCTCTTCACGGATAAATTCTCCCGGATGAGGCACGTCAACTAGACAAGATGCAAAACTCATATGTCGCGCCCTCCTTAGTGCGTGTCGCCAATTTCGGTAATGGTGATGACGGGCGGTCTTTCATCGTTCGATATTGTAAAAACGATCCGGTATTGATCGTTGATTCTGATCTGACGGCGACCGTCCTTGTCACCTTGCAGTTTCTTGTAATTCAAACTTTTCAAGTTCCTCAAATCGCGTTCATCTATGGCTGCTTCCAGCTGCACGATTCGATTGCGGGCCGCCTTTATCACTGCAAAGGGTAGGCCCAACTTGTGGGCTTCGTCCGTGCAAATGCGCGCAAGGCCCCTGTCCGCAAACTCGATCCTCATGCGGAATCACCTTAATGCGCGCCGCAAAAATTGTCAATTAACGACTGAACGCAATGCGTTAAACTGACCTTTATGCTTGACTATTATGCGCGATTGTGCGACAAGGGGATATGAACAAGCTCGACGCCAAAGCCCGCTCGCAAATCCTTCATCTTCTCTGCGAAGGGCAGTCCATCCGCTCGATCACCCGCGTCATGGGTGTCAGCAAGAACACGGTCGCCAAGCTCCTTTCTGACGCTGGTGCGGTCTGCGCTGAATATCAGGACAGCGCACTGGTGAACCTGACCAGCCGCCGCATTCAGGTGGATGAGATTTGGAGCTTTACCTACGCCAAGCAGAAGAATGTCGCGCGGGCCAAGGCAGCACCGGAAGGTGCTGGCGATACTTGGACGTGGACCGCAATCGACGCCGATACGAAGCTGGTCATGTCCTGGCTGGTCGGCGGGCGCGATAGCGAATACGCGATGGGCTTCATGGACGATCTGGCGCGTCGGCTTGCCAATCGCGTCCAGCTCACCAGCGACGGCCACAAGGCCTATCTAGAGGCTGTTGAAGGCGCGTTCGGTGCCGATATCGACTACGCCATGCTGGTCAAGATTTACGGCAACTCACCGGAAAGCGCGAAGGGCCGCTACAGCCCCGCCGAATGCACCGGCGCGCGCAAGATGAGGATCGAAGGCAATCCGGATAAGGCGCACGTCAGCACGTCCTATGCCGAACGCCAGAACCTGACGATGCGGATGCACATGCGCCGCTTCACCCGCCTGACCAACGGTTTCTCCAAAAAGGTCGAGGCTCACGCCAACGCCGTCGCCCTGCATTTCATGTATTACAATTTCGTCCGTATCCATGCGACGTTGCGCGTTACCCCGGCAATGGCCGCTGGCGTGACTGACAAGCTTTGGGAGATCGCGGATATCGTCGCGCTGATCGAGGCGAAGGAGGCTGAGAAGCCGGCCGCACGCGGGTCGTATAAGAAGAGGAACAATGCTCCCTAGACTTAGCTCATGGCACGTTGCAACGGCAGCCGAGGCGATTGCAGCGGCACAGTTTGCTCGATTTGGTTACGATGTCTCTGTTCAATATGGAGCAAATCAACCTGAATACGACTTGATGATTGCCGAAGGCGAGCGGATGCTCAAGGTGTCTGTGAAGGGTAGTCAAGATGGAGGTTGGGGACTCTCGCAAACCCAACTTTCAAAAATTAGGAATGCTGATTATCACGGGGCAGCCGAGTTATGGTTTCAACGCCACAAGCCACTGACAGCCCTGTGTTTCGTTCAGTTCAAAGGCGTACCGGACGATCAAATCCCGCGAGTTTACCTGGCGTGGCCACGGGAAGTAGCAGATCGGCTTAAAGAGGCTTCCGGCGGTCGAGGTGACACAATCCTTTGGGAAGATTATGTCAGGGGGCCGAAGGCGTCCGGCGCGGGCATTCGTGAAACTTTGCCGAGCGGATGGAAACTGACCCGATTGCGCGTAGCGCAGATGCTGATGAAGCCTATAAATTCAAACTGACCCACTACNTCGTGAAACTTTGCCGAGCGGATGGAAACTGACCCGATTGCGCGTAGCGCAGATGCTGATGAAGCCTATAAATTCAAACTGACCCACTACCGAATGGTCTGACGGTCACGCGGGTAGGGAAGGGAACCTTGCCGCCGCCGCGCGGTTTCACGCGCATTCGATGATATGGTGTCGCGTGACGCAGCCCGGCAGCGGGGTGCGTCACGCGAGACCCTGGCAGGAGGCTATTCAACACATGAACGAGATCAGACGGGAGCGCGCGGCGGCCGTCGCGACGGACGGCCTCAGGCGGATATCCTGGGGCGCGATCATCGCCGGTGCGTTGTTGGCCCTCGCCATCCAATTCATGCTGGGCTTGCTCGGGCTCGGCATCGGCCTTGCGACCATCGATCCGAACGGAGCGGAGAGCTTCGACGCCAACACGTTTGCATCCGTCGGCGGCCTGTGGACCGTCGCCGTCGTGCTGATCGGCCTCTTCGTCGGTGCCTATGCCGCCGGCCGACTTGCCGGTAGCTCGTCCAAAACCGATGCAATCCTCCATGGCGTTGTCACCTGGGCGACGTCGACGCTTCTGGTCGTCTTTTTGTTGACCAGCGGCGCCTCGGCCGTCCTCGGTACTGCGTTCGGTGCGATCGGTGGCTCGATCCAGGGCTTGGCGCAGGCGTCGTCCGCGGTGTCTCCTGATACGATGTCCGACAGATCGCTGAATCGCGCGGCGGAGGCGGCGCTGCGTCCGCGTGCCGGCGCTGTGTCGCCGGCCACGATCGAGCCAGCCGGTGAGGGCGAGGGGCTGCCGGCCGCTGCCGAACCGGCGCCGGTTGCGTCGGATGGCGCGACAATGGTCGCAACCGTTCTCGCTGGGCTTGGCGAGCAAGCGACGGCCGATCAGCGCCAGGCCGCGAGCCGGGCCATCGCGCAACAGGCGGGAGTCCCGCTGGCAGAGGCGGAACAGCGGCTGCAGCAACTCCAGCAGACCTACGACAGCGCCAAGCGGGAGGCTCGCGTTGCCGCTGATGCCGCTGCCCGCGCGGTGGCCGCCGCCTCGTTCGCGGCATTCGTCGCCTTGGCTCTCGGTCTGATCGTGGGCGCACTCGGAGGTCTCCTCGGGCGCCCAAGAGGATTGCATATCGCCAGCCGGGTCTAATCCGGAAACGCAGTTTGAATGGTCGAAGCAGGCGGGCGCAGTGTGCCGTACCTGCTTCGACTGTGCGTCACCGGTTGTCGCGATTCGAGCATGGTGACGCCCCATCCTCGGTAAACATCGATGACGACGCGATGACCGCTGAAGGTCCAGGGTCGGGGCGGGTTGCCGGAGGCGGCGGCGGAGCGCTACATCAGAGCGAGCCGTCGTCGAATGACGCCAGGTTTTAGGACGCGAGGCGAAAGATGCGGAAATTTTCGGCCTTTGCCATTGCGCGCGAGGCGATGCGCGGCCATTCCGGCTGGGGTGAGCAGTGGGCATCGCCCGAGCCGCGCCGCCAATACGAGGTCGTCATCGTCGGGGCCGGCGGCCACGGCCTCGCCACTGCCTACTATCTCGCCAAGGAACACGGCATCACCGATATCGCGGTGATCGAGAAGGGCTGGCTCGGCGGCGGCAATACCGGCCGCAACACCACGATCATCCGCTCCAATTATCTCTACGACGAGTCGGCCGCCATGTACGACCATGCGGTCAAGCTGTGGGAAGGGCTGAGCCAGGACCTCAACTACAACGTCATGTTTTCCCCCCGCGGCGTCCTGATGCTGTCGCACAATGTCCACGACGTACAGGTCGCCAAGCGCCACGTCCACTCCAACCGATTGAACGGCGTCGACAACGAGTGGCTGACGCCGGAAGAGTGCAAGGCGTACTGTCCGCCACTGAACATCTCCCAAGACACCCGCTACCCGGTGGTGGGCGGCGCGCTGCAGCGACGCGGCGGCACAGCTCGCCACGATGCGGTCGCCTGGGGTTATGCCCGGGCGGCGTCAGCGCGCGGTGTCCACGTCATCCAGAACACCGCCGTCACGGGCATAAGGCGCGGCGCCGACGGGTCTGTGGCCGGCGTCGAGACGACGCGCGGCTTCATCGGCGCAAGGAAGATCGGGGTCGTCGCGGCCGGCAACACCTCGGTGGTCATGGACATGGCTGGCGTCAGGATGCCGATCGAGAGCTTTCCGCTGCAGGCGCTGGTGTCGGAACCGGTCAAGCCCTGCTTCCCCTGCGTCGTTATGTCGAACACCGTCCACGCCTATGTCTCCCAATCGGACAAGGGTGAACTCGTCATTGGCGCTGGCACCGACCAATATCCCTCCTATTCGCAGACCGGCAGCCTGCACATCCTCAACCATACCGTCGACGCGATTTCGGAGATGTTTCCGATGTTCCGCCGCATGCGCATGCTGCGCTCCTGGGGTGGTATCGTCGACGTGACGCCGGACCGCTCGCCGATCCTGTCGAAGACGCCGGTAAAAGGGCTCTACGTTAATTGCGGCTGGGGCACCGGCGGCTTCAAGTCGACGCCCGGTTCCGGCCACGTCTTCGCCCACACCATCGCTCGCGACGAGCCGCACAGGATCAACGCCGCCTTCAGCCTCGATCGCTTCGAGACAGGCCGCTTCATCGACGAGGCGGCCGCCGCCGCCGTCGCGCACTGACCGCAGGGATCGTTTCCATGCTGCTGATCCATTGCCCCTATTGCCAGGAAAACCGACCAGAGCTCGAGTTCCGCCACGCCGGCGAAGCGCATATCGCGCGACCGGCCGCAGACGGGAAACCGGGACGCGCCGTCGCCGAGGCGCTCTACCTGCGTACGAATAATCGCGGCGTCGTCTTCGAACGCTGGCGCCACATCCATGGCTGCGGGCGCTTCTTCAACGCCGCGCGCCATTCGGTGTCGGACAAATTCCTCGCTTTCTACGAAGCCGGCGCGCCGAAGCCCGATGTCGGGGAGGGTGGACGATGAGCCGCTTCCGGCTTCCCGAGCACGGCCGCCTCAACAGCGCTCGCCGCATCCAATTCCGCTTCGACGGCCAACGCTATGTGGGGCTGGAGGGCGACACGCTTGCCTCGGCACTCCTCGCCAACGGCGTGCATCTCACCGGTCGCTCGTTCAAATATCATCGGCCGCGCGGCATCCTGGGTTCCGGTCCGGAAGAGCCGAACGCGCTGGTCGAGATTTGCCGCGACGACGCCCGCCGCCAGCCCAATATCCGCGCGACCATGCAGCCGCTCTATGACGGGCTCGAAGCTATCAGCCAAAACCGCTGGCCTTCGCTCGGCTTCGACATCGGCTGCGCCAACGGGATATTCTCGCGCTTCCTGACCGCCGGCTTCTACTACAAGACCTTCATGTGGCCGAAGGCCTTTTGGCATCGGTTCTATGAACCGTATATCCGGGCCGCTGCCGGCCTCGGGCGCGCGCCGACGAAACCCGACCCCGAGCACTACGCCAACCGCTTCGCCCATGTCGACGTGCTGGTCGCGGGCGGCGGCCCGGCGGGGCTCGCCGCTGCGCTGGCGGCGGGCGAGGCGGGCGCCAGCGTGCTCCTCTGCGACGAAGGGGCGAGCTTTGGCGGCTGGCTGAAGGCGGAAAGCAGTACGACCATCGATGGCGTCGCCGCGATGGACTGGGTCGACGGCGTCGTCGCCCGGCTCGCGGGCATGACCAAT
This sequence comes from Aurantimonas sp. C2-5-R2, assembly GCF_036549495.1. Lineage (NCBI taxonomy): Bacteria > Pseudomonadati > Pseudomonadota > Alphaproteobacteria > Hyphomicrobiales > Aurantimonadaceae > Aurantimonas > Aurantimonas sp. C2-5-R2. The sequence continues at coordinate 4,416 of NZ_JAZHLJ010000065.1, read as the reverse complement.
GTCCGCTTGATGCCGCGCACGACGGCCTTCGGCTATTACAACCACAACATGCTGGTGTTGGCCGAGCAGGTCACGGAGCATCTTGCCGAGCCCGACCCGGCGCTGCCGCGCGAGCGGCTGTGGCAGGTGCGGGCGAAAAAGGTGGTGCTCGCGACCGGCTCGATCGAGCGGCCGCTGGTGTTTCCCGATAACGACCGGCCGGGCATCATGCTGGCCGGCGCGGCGCGGCTCTATCTCAACCATTTCGGCGTTGCGCCGGGCCGCCGCGTTGCGGTCTTCACTGCCCATGACGCGGCCTATGCGGCGGCGATCGACCTGAAACGGGCGGGCGTCGCCGTTCCGGTCATCGTCGATTTGCGGGCCGAACCGCCCGCCGACATCACCGCCGAGGCACGGGCGCTCGGGATCGAGGTTCTCGAAGGCTACGAGGTCAAGACCGTGCGCGGCACCAGGCGCATTACGGGCTTCACTGTCGAGGAGCTGCGCTCGGGCCAGGACAATCGTCGCTTCGATTGCGACGCGCTGCTGATGTCCGGCGGCTATACGCCCTCGGTGCATCTGTTCTCCCAATCGCGCGGCAAGCTCGCCTTCGATCCGGCGCTCCAGGCCTATGTCCCGGCGGAGCCGGCCGAGGAGTGCGTCAGCGTCGGCGCGGCGGCGGGCGACTTCGATCTGGCGAAGACGATCGGTTCGGCCCGCAACGCAGGCCGCGTCGCGGCGACCGGCAAGGCCGGCAAAGCCGCAGCGGTCGCGGTCGCGGGGGCCGCGCCCTTCGGCGGCGGTATGGCGGGGGCGACGCCCGCCGCCGGCGCGGGAAAATTCGTCAAGGCCTTCATCGACTTCCAGAACGACGTGACGGCCAAGGACATCCGTTTCGCCGTGGCCGAGGGCTTCCACTCGGTCGAGCATATCAAGCGCTTCACCACCACCGGCATGGCGACCGACCAGGGCAAGACGTCGAACATTCATGGCATCGGCGTTGCCGCCGAAGCACTGAGCCGTCCGATGCCAGAGGTCGGGTTGACCACCTTTCGCGCGCCGTTCACGCCGGTCACGTTCGGCACCATCGCCGGCTTCGCCAAGGGGCCGCTGTTCGATCCGACCCGGAAGACGCCGATCCACGACAGCGCCGAGGCCGAAGGAGCGGTGTTCGAGGACGTCAGCCTCTGGAAGCGGGCGTGGTATTTTCCGAAAGGCGCCGACATGCACGCCGCCGTCGGCCGGGAATGCCGGGCGGTGCGCGAGGCGGCGGGCCTCTTCGACGCTTCCACCCTGGGCAAGATCGAGGTGGTCGGGCCGGACGCGGCGAAGTTCCTCGACGTGATCTATGCGACGCCGCTGGCAAGCCTTGCCGTCGGCAAGTGCCGCTATGCGATCATGCTGAACGAGGCCGGCTTCATCATCGACGACGGCATCGTCGCCAGGATCGGCGAAGACCGTTATCATGTGACCACGACGACCGGCGGCGCGCCGCGCGTGCTTGAGTTGATGGAGGACTACCGGCAGACCGAGTTCCCGGACCTGAAAGTCTGGACGACCTCGGTCACCGAGCAATGGGCGGTGATCGCCGTGCAGGGGCCGAAGGCACGCGAGATCGTCGCGCCCTTCGTCGAGGGGCTGGATATTTCGCCGGACGCCTTCAAGCACATGTCGGTGGCCGAATGCACTTTCATGGGCGTTGCCTGCCGGCTGTTCCGCGTCTCCTTCACCGGCGAGGCCGGCTACGAGATCAACGTGCTGGCCGACTACGGCCGCGCGGTCTGGGACAGGTTGCGCGAGCATGGCCGCAGCCTTGGTGCCGAACTTTATGGCACCGAGGCCATGCACGTTCTCAGAGCTGAAAAGGGCTATATCATCGTCGGCCAGGAGACCGACGGCACGGTGACGCCGGCCGACGCGGGGCTCGCCTGGGCGGTGTCGAAGAAGAAGACGGGCTTCGTCGGCAAGCGCGGGCTGGAGCGGTCCGATCTCCTGGCCCCCGGCCGCAAACAACTCGTCGGCCTCAAGACCGCGAACCCGCTGACCGTTCTGGAGGAAGGCGCGCAGATCGTCGCCGATCCGAACGAGGCCGTGCCGATGACCATGCTCGGCCATGTCACCTCGGCCTATCACTCCGACGCGATGGGACGTTCGATCGCGCTGGCGCTGGTCAAGGACGGCCGCAACCTGATCGGCCGCACGCTGTATGTTCCGATGCCGAAAGAGACGATCGCCGTCGAGGTGACGGACACGGTGTTCTTCGATCCGGAAGGGGAGCGGCTGCATGGCTGAGCGCAAGACGGCATCGAAGAAAACACCGATTGGCGTGGCATCGAAGGCGAAAAAGCCGACCAAGGCTGCGGCCAGGAAAACCGCGCCGCCCACTGCCGCGACAGCAGCGGCCGCCGCTGTGACCACCTCGCCGAGCCTGCAGCGCATGTCGCCGCTGGACGGGCGCTATGCGAGCGGGCCGGGCGTAACGCTCGCGCCGCTCGCCCTGCGCCAACGCCTCAGCCTGCGCGCCGGCACGCAATCGTCGAAGGCGGTGGAAGCCAAGCTCGGCCTCGCGCTGCCGAGGCGCCCGAAGACGAGCGCGACCGCGAACGGCCTTTCGGCGCTCTGGCTCGGTCCCGACGAGTGGCTGGTACTCGCCGACGTTGACGCGGCGGAGGTCGAACCGTTGCCGGCAAGGCTTGCAGACGTCGCCTGCATCTCGGTTGTCGACGTGTCGCACCGCAATGTCGCAATCGCGGTCGAAGGACCGGCGGCGGAGGCAGTGATCGCGGCGGGCTGCCCGCAGGACATTCGGCTTGGCAGTTTTCCGGTCGGGGCGGCGAGCCGGACGATCCTCTCGAAGACGGAGATCGTCCTGTGGCGGACCGGTGAGCAGCGCTTCGAGATCGAATGCTGGCGAAGCTTCGCTGATTACGCCTGGGCATTTCTGGTCGAGGCGGCGGGTTCGCCAGCGGTTTGATCGCGATGGCAGCACGGGGCGGGTCCAGGATACGGAAACGCCGCGCGTTCTGACGAACACGCGGCGTTGTCGCTGACAGTCAAGCGCTCGGCTTGATCTGACCCGTCTTGGCTGGGGTCAGAACTCCTCCCAGCTGTCGGATTCGGCCTTGGGGGCACGGGCGGCACCGCCCGTTCCGGTGGTCTTCATCTGCGGCACGCCGCGCGACGGCGTGGCGGAACGGCCAGATTGGGCAGGATTGGAACGCGACCGCGAGGTCTGGCCGGCCGAGCCGGTCTTGAACTGCGCCATCGCGCTCGCCAGTTCCTCGGTCTCGTTGGTCAGGGTCTGGCTCGCAGCCGTCGCCTCTTCCACCATCGCCGCGTTCTGCTGCGTCACCTTGTCCATCTGATCGGCCGCGCCGGAGACTTCCCTGAGGCTCGTCGCCTGTTCCTTGGCGCTCACCGCGATCGTCGCGATCAGCTCGGCCATCGAACTGACCTCGGCGACGATCTCGTCCAGCGACTTGCCAGACGCGGTGACCAGCTCGACGCCGCTCTCCACCTGGCTGCGCGAGGTCGCGATCAGCGTCTTGATCTCTTTCGCCGCTTCGGCCGAGCGCTGGGCCAGCCCGCGCACTTCCTGGGCGACCACCGCAAAGCCCTTGCCGGCCTCGCCGGCCCGCGCCGCCTCGACACCGGCGTTCAGCGCCAGAAGGGTGGTCTCGAAGGCGATCTCGTCGATCACGCCGATGATCTGGTTGATCTGCTCGGAGGACTTTTCGATCTGGCTCATTGCCGCGACCGCCTGGCCGACGATCTCGCCGCCCTTCTGGGCTTTGCCGCGGGCGGTACTGGCCGCCGTCTGCGCCTTGCCGGCGCCGTCGGCCGTCTCGTTCACCGCCGTCGTCACTTCGCCCAGCGCCGCAACCGTCTCTTCCAGGTTCGCCGCCTGCTGCTCGGTGCGCTGCGCCAGATCGTTCGAGGCCGTGTTGATCTCCGAAAGGCCCGACCGGATCGATCCGATCGATGTCACCACATTGCCGATCGCGCCTTCCAGCTTGCCGACGCTGTCGTTGAACTTGATGCGAATGGGCTCGAATTCCGGTGCGAACGAGCGATCCAGTCGGACCGTGAGATCTCCTTGAGAAAGATTCTCCAACCCATGCGACAGGTTCTCGACCACGAAACTTTGCGCCTTGGACTGTTCGAGCCGGGTCGCCGTCTCCCGCTCTGCGCTGTCCATCTCCTGCCGACGGCGCTCCTCGGCCTCGTCTGCGTCACGGCGCGCCCGTGCTGTCACGACTTCCTGGAAGGCAAGCACGCCGCGCCCAATCTCGCCGAGCTCGTCTTTGCGATTGGCGCCCTTGAGCGAAACGTCCGTCCGGCCCTCGACCGGGGATGTCCCGAAGTTTGTTGAACTTCGGCGAACGACGTTGCCGGGGTTGAAGGTTACGCGGCCCTGGAAACGGAGGCAACGGGCTT
>NZ_JAZHLJ010000064.1:0-20162 GCF_036549495.1 Aurantimonas sp. C2-5-R2 | reverse complement strand
TCGTCTCGATCGATGCGCCCATCATCCATGACCTCCGAATCATGGTCGCCCATGGATTCAGAACTCGTCGAAAGGCGCAACTGTAATGCTAGGCAAAATCGCCTATGGCTTCGCTTACCCGGTCTTCGATCGATGGCGCCTTGGTCGGATCGAACGTCGTGGCCCGTCAGCGAGCCGGCTGGCGCGATACGAAACCCATATCCTCTCCAACCACCGCAACATCGTCGGATGGACCCTCGTCCTGATGGTCGCGGCATTGGCCGCCGGCGGCTTCCTGACGCTGCTCGGCAATCTCCTGTTCGATCCGGAATTGAAGCTGATTGACAAGGCCGTCTACAATTTCCTGCAATCCTTCCGCAGCGACGCGGGCACCCGCATCATCACGGCGGTCACCATGGCGGCGGACGGCTTCGTGCTGACCGGCCTGAGCCTGGCGCTCGTCGCCTGGCTGCTCATCCGGCGGCACTTCCGCGTCGCGGTAACGGCAGCGATGGCGGTCGCCACGTCGAGCCTGTTCGTCCCGCTCGTCAAGGGGATCATCCAACGGCCCCGTCCGACGATGCTCTATGCGGGTGCCGAATCCTTCTCCTTCCCCAGCGGCCACGCGACGCTCTCGATGACCGTGTTCGGTGTCCTGGCCGTGATTGTCGCTTCGCACCTCGCACCACGATGGCGTCCTCTGGCGATTGGGGCCGCCATTGGCGCCGCGCTGATCATTGCGTTCACCCGGCTGTATCTCGGTGCTCATTGGCTGAGCGACGTTGCCGCGGGCGTATCGTTCGGGTTGCTGGTGACGGCGATCTTCGCGTTCCTCACCCGGCGGCAGGATCGGGCCATCCGCCTGGGGCCGCTGCTGGCGGTTCTGCTGCCCGCCTATCTCGGGACCTACAGCTATCATCTGTGGAAGGACTACGATCGCTGGACCGTGAACTACGCGCCGGTGCCCATCGCGGAGCAGATCAGCTCGCAGGAATGGCTGGCCGACGGTTGGAGCAGGGTCGCCGAACGTCGTTTGACGATCGCCGGCGATCAGGCCGAGGTGTTGAGGATTCAGACCGATCTTTCACTATCCGGGCTGACCGCTCGCCTTGAGCCGTCCGGCTGGACTCCCCTTGCGGTCGGCGGTCTCCTGGAAACGCTCATGCCATCGCGCGTGCCTCTCGTCGAACGGCCAGCCGCACCGCTGCTTCACGACGGTCGCCGGCCCGTCGCTGCCTATGCGAAGCCCGGGCCGGCATCCGATCAGCGCCTGGTTCTCACCTTCTGGCCATCGAGCTTCCAGCTCGGCCCCGGTGAGGACGGCCGTCCGGTTCTCGTCGGCGGCCTTTCCCTCGAGATGCTCGACCCGATCGCCGGCGGTTACGCGATCCTGGAGATCGCCGAAGATAGCCAGGTGCTTTCGAACGACCTCGACAGCCTGATCCAATCCCTCGCGCCGGGAGCCGCATCGACCGCTAATAGTGATATTCTCCTTCTGCCGAAGAACGGCGCTGCGATGATCGAGGCACCCGTGCTTGATGGGCGCTGGCCGTGATCGGGTGGACCTCGAAGAAGGGGAGACAGTTACCGCACACCGCCCCGCGGGCCGATGCGCATGAAATCGGCACACCGTTTCCACTGCTGCGAACATTCCTACTCCTTCTCCTGCCGGTGATCATCGTCAGTTCGGTTGGCTTGGTGTTCACCTTGAACAACGCCATCTCCGCCAGCGCGGAAAAGCTCTTTGCCGAGCAGGAAATCCGGCTCGTCCAGACCATGCTTCTGGCGGACGGTCTTTTCGAGGGAGCGTCCCCGCCGTCGGCTTCAGTCCTTTCCGAACTGCGAAAGGAGATGGCCGAGACCGGGCTCACCTGCCTCCTGGTCCTCGACCAGTCCGGCGGACGCATCGCCGAGCTCGCCTATAACGCCGACTGCGGATCTTTGGACGCTGCGACCTTCGAGGGCCTGACGGCGACCGGGGCGGCGACCCTCAAGGAAGATATCGTTCTGCCCGGACACTGGACCTCCCTGGGGGTCGTGGCATTGCCGCGCTCGGGAAAAATCGTATCGCTGGCCGCGACGCGACGAAGCGGCGTGCTTGAATCCGCGATATCCCGATTGACGGGTTTCTGGACGAAGGTGTTTGCGAGCCTGCTCTTTGTCTCGGTGCTGGCGACCGGCGTGGTGATTGCCAAAGCCCAGAGGACGCTTGATCGCCAGGCGATCTACGTTCGTGGCGTTCACCTTCGACTGCAGCGTTTTCTCTCCGTCTCCGCGGTCCGCAACGCGATCAATGACGAGACGTCAGCGACCCGCTTCGAAGCAGTGGTCATGTTTCTCGATCTTCGGGACTTTTCCAGTTTCGCGGAAGGCGCCCCGCCAAGCGACGTGGCGGATCTCATTGATGCCTTTGTCACGGCCGTCGCCGGAGCAGTGTCACGGCATGATGGCGAGATCGACAAGATCATCGGCGATGGGATCATGGCGTTCTTCGAGGGTGAGGATGCTGACGACCGCGCCGTGGCGGCCGCGGCGGAAAGCATCGAAGCCTGCCATTCGCTGGCCCGCCATCCCGGCGTCGGTCTTTATCGGGGCGAGGTGATCGCCGCCGCCCTTGGCGCCGGCAAGCGGGCGGATTTTACGATCCTTGGTCGGACGGTGAATCTGGCCGCGCGCCTCTGCGCTCTATCCGGCGAGAACGAAATCACCATGTCGCAGGACATGGCGGCCAAGCAGCGCCCCTATCTCGAAGAGGTTTCACGGGACGTCGTGAGACCCCGCCATCACAGACGGGAAATGTCTGTTGTCCGGTTCAGACTGGTCAATGCCAGCGGCGAGAATCCCTAGATCCGGACTGGATAGGGACACCCAACCTCAGTTGCGCGATCCGCGGATTGATGTCTCGCTCGCTGCAAATGGTCCGCCATGCGTTTGATCGGACCGCCGGCGCCATCGCGAGCGCAACTGTCACACCTTCCAAGGTTGCAAAACCGTATAGTTCCGGAAATGCCACTGAAGACCCGTCCGATCTAGAAGGATTCTACATCGGCGGCGGAAGGGTCGCGCGCCGGAAAACCACCAGTTTGAAATCGGAAGTGATCGGTTATGAATGCAAAGTCATCGCCCGCCGGCTGGAGCCGGCTCAATGTCGCCATGCACTGGCTGATCGTCGTTCTGATCATCGTCCAATATCTCGAAAGCGAGTTCATGGTCTCGCTTTGGGACGGAACGCTCGAGGGCAAGGCGGTTTCATCCACGACGACGATTCTCGGCTGGACCCACATCGTCCTCGGCTCGGCGATCCTTGTCGCGGCCGCCATCCGCTTGCTCGACCGCTTCTTCATCCATGGGCGTCCGTCGCATTCAGAGGGTGAGCCCGACTGGGCGGTGTGGCTCGCGAAGATCACGCATGCATTGCTCTACGTCGTGCTGATCCTCATGCCAGTGGTCGGCCTTACCGCCTGGTTTACCGGCGATGACACGCTGGCCGGCTATCACACCGTCCTCTGGACGCCGCTGCTCGTCCTGATCGGCGTGCATATCGTCGGCGCGCTTGCCCAGCATTTCGTGTTCCGGTCGGACGCGTTGCGGCGGATGGTGCCGATAATGAAATCGCCGTCCTCGGTCGAATCGGCCGAATAGGGCGACAATTCGCGCTCTACGACACAACGCTCGGGGTGACAGAGGCTCGTCCCGAGCGCACCGCGTTGGACTGCCGACCCTCCCGCTGCTTCCCCGAAGCGGCTTTGGCTGAACCGGCGCGGATCCTGCCGTCCACAAAGTTGAATGTCTCGCGGATTTCGTCCGCACATAGGGCGATGTTCCCATGCCTCGGCGTATTCCAACCCTCGTCCTGCCGATCCTCGTGCTCGGACTTTTCATCCTCGTTTCGGCGGCCCTGCGGCCGGTGTTGCCGCCGGACGAGACGCGCTATCTCACCGTCGCCTGGGAGATGATGGTCAATCGGGACTTCATCGTCCCCACTTTCAATTTCGCCGCTTATCACCACAAGCCGCCGCTGCTGTTCTGGTTGATCGATCTGTCATGGGCGGTCTTCGGCGTGTCGCGCGTCGCGGCGCTCGCGATGATTTTTACCGTGTCCGCCGCCGTCATGGTCCTCACGCGCCGCTTGGCCGCCGAGCTGTTTCCCAGCGATGACGTCCTCGTCGCGCGTGTCGGCTGGCTGACGCTGGGCAACGTCGTCTTCGTCATCTATGCCGGCTTGATCCTGTTCGATCTCCTGCTGACCGCCTGCATTCTCGGCGCGCTGATCGCGCTTTTGATCCATGCCCGCTCACCGTCATGGCGCTGGATCGCCATCGCAGGCTTCGCCATCGGCTTGGGTGTTCTGGCCAAGGGGCCGGTGGTCTATCTCCATCTGTTCTGGCCAATTGCGGCCTATCCGCTCTGGCGGACCGAGCGTCAGGCGCTGGCGCCGAGGGCCTTTTGGCAAAGCGCTGGTCTCGCCGTTCTGGTCTCGCTGCTGCCGATAGCCGCCTGGGTCGTGCCCGCGCTGGTCGAAACCAATGGCGAGTTCGCCCGATCGCTGATCTGGGACCAGACCGCGGGTCGCATTTCCGGCTCGTTGTCGTCGAGCCATGCCCGACCATTCTGGTTTTACCTGCCGCTGCTGCCAATCTTCGCGATGCCGTGGATATTCTCACCTTATGTCTGGGCCGGCCACAAAGGCGCGATGAAGCGTCCGATGGCCGCGCTTCTGGGCGCCTGGAAATTCACGCCCGCGCTGCGCTTCGTGACACTCTGGTTCGTGCCGGTGGTCGCCAGCTTCAGCCTGATCGCCGGTAAGCAGCCGCATTATCTCGTGCCGTTGTTGCCGGCCGCGGCACTGGTCAGCGCCTATGTGATGCGCGGTATCAGCGTGAAGCTGATCGGGATCGGCGCCGGCATCGTCCTCGGTCTGACGATCCTTGGCCAAGCAGGTGCCGCGCTGTCGGTCTTCCTGAATTACGACCTTGCGCCGCTCGCGAGACTGGTCGCGGCGCGGGCGGGTCCGGTTGCCTTCGTCGGCGATTATCAGGGCGAGTTCGGGTTTCTCGGACGTCTGCGGCGACCCCTCGACGTAATCGACAGCGCCCAGGCGGAGCGCTGGCTCGGCGAGCACCCAGACGGCATGCTCGTCGCCATTGGACTAAGACAAGACGAGGGCCTGCCCGGTCGTCAACTCCTCGACGCACCGTTCGCGCTCGATCGGCACATGGTCGCCAGCGAGAGCGGGCTCCCGCCGGCCGCGCTGAACACCGGCCCGGCTGCCGATCGCGCTCGCTGACGCGGCGGTCGATTTTTTTGCAAACCGTATAGTTTCGGCAATCTCGCCCCCATCGATGGAGCCTAAACCGAACGCCGAGATGGGGCCGGATAGCAAATCATTTCGGTCCAGGACCTCGGGTATCGCGCGATGGAATCCGCGTCCACCGCGAGTTCGGAGGGATCATCTCGGGCCGGGTCCTCTGTTTAAAGCGTTCGGAGGACCCGGCATGCAACGCCGAATGCGCCAACTTTCCTGGAGAGAAAATATGAGATGGTTCCTGCTCGCTGCCCTCTCGGCGCCCTTTGTCACGCCCGCCGCGGCCGCGGATCTGATCGTTCCAGAACCACCGGCGCCGGCTCCTATCGAGATCGTGGCGCCGATCAACACTTGGTCCGGCCTCTATATCGGCGGACAGGTCGGCGGAGCCTTCGGTTTCGACGGCGCCGACACAGTTTATAATCCCCGGCCCGGCTATTCCGGCGCGTTCGCCGCCACGCCGTCCAGTAACAAATCGAGCTTCATCGGTGGTGGTCATATCGGCTACGACTATCAGACCGGCAACGTCGTCATCGGCGCGGTTGCGGACATCAACAAGATGAGCGGACCCTCCGAGCGCAGCTTCTCGGTCGGTGGCGTCAACTTCCCGGTCAAGGACAAGATCGATTACATGGGCACCGTGCGTGGCCGTCTCGGCTACGCCTACGATCGGTTCCTCGTCTATGGCACCGGCGGTCTCGCCTATGCCAAACGCAGCCAAAGCACGAGCTTTCCCACGACGACGTCAGGGCCGTTCACGGGCTACAATTTTTCCGAGAAGACCGACAAGACCGATACCGGCTACGCGGTCGGCGGCGGTATCGACTATCTCGTCTCGCGGAATATGTAGGTCGGTCTAGAATATCTTTATACAGACCTCGGCAAGAACGACTGGTCGGCGAAAGCGACCAACGGTGCCCAACTGGTCGACTTTACAGCGAACACGAAGGATCGGACGGATTTCCATACTGTCTGGGCCAAAATGTCCTATCGCTTCGACTGACGGCATCTGACGAGAATTTTTGGCTTTCCTTTCGCGCCCGCCACCCCGGCGGGCGCGTTTTCTCGTCGGGCGGATGGCACTGCCATATCGCCTTTTCTTCGCCGGATTACAAACGGTATAGTTCTGGCCAAGGGCAGATCATCTGAGGTCGGCATTCTCTTCAGCGAAGGAGAATGAGACCGTGACGATCACTGCCCTCAACGACGCGATAGTGGCGGCGGCGCAATCCGCGCTGACAGCCATGTCCTGGCTTTCCGATCTGTCGGTCGCGACGGCCGACTGGGGAATTGGCATCCTGCCCGTCGTTCTCATCGTATTGTGGCTGCGCGGCGGGCCAGCGGGCAGACAGACGGCGACTACGGCGACGCTGGCGGCGGGTGTCGCACTGGCAATCGCCGGAGCCATCTCGTTCCTGTTCTACTTTCCCCGGCCTTTCGCGATCGGGCTCGCCCCCAATCTCCTCGCGCATATCGCCGACAGTTCGCTTCCGAGCGACCACGCGGCGGTGATGAGTGCGGTGGCGATCGCTCTCCTGTTCGCCGCTCGCCGCTCGTTGGGGGTTTTGGTCACCGTCGCCACGCTCGCGGTCGGCGCCGCTCGGGTCGCGCTCGGCGTGCATTTTCCCAGCGATATCCTTGCCGGAATCCTCGTCGGAGGGGCAGCGGCGGCGGCTTTTCAGTTCAAGCCTTGCAACGACTTCGCCTGCTTCACCCGACGTCTCGCTGAGGCGCTTTACGCCGCGCTCGGCATCGAGGTGCTGGCGACGCGCCTTCACCTTCAAAAACAACAGGAGAACATCCGATGACCCACAATTCCGCGTTCGTCAGAACCGCGCTGTGGACGGTGATTGCCGCAACCGCACTCGTCGCTCCGGCAAAGGTCTTTGCCCAATCCAGTCCTGCTACCCAACGCGAGACGGCCGTGGCGTCGGAAATCAATCCTCCCGGCGATATTCCCGACGATCAGGTCTTTATCACCTACAAGTCTGCGAGCGGGTTCTCGATGCAGGTTCCGGAGGGCTGGTCACGCAGCGACGCAGCGGACGGTGTCAGCTTCGCGGACAAATACGGTCGCATCGCCATCGACGTGACGAAGGCATCCGAAATGCCGACCTCCGCAAGTGTCAAGCAGAAGGAGGCCGCCGACCTCGTCGCCGGGGGCCACGCTGTCGATGTCAGGAACATTCGCACGATGCCGTTGCCGGCGGGGGAGGCGGTCGCGGTCGATTACCTGTCGAATTCCGCGGTGAACCCTGTCACCGACCGCAAGATCCGCCTTGAGAACCGCCGCATCTACTTTTTCAAAGACGGCAAGGAAGCGGTCCTGACATTGTCCGCACCCGCCGGCGCCGACAATGTCGACCAGTGGAAAATGATGGCCGAGTCGTTCCGGTGGTCGTCGTGACGCTTCTCGATGCGGAGGACCTGTTCCGCTTCTATCACATCGGCGATACGGAGATTCGCGCACTGAAGGGCGTCAGCCTCGATGTGAGCTCCGGCGAGATCGTCGCCCTGACCGGCCCCTCGGGGAGTGGCAAGTCGACGCTTCTTTCGTGTCTATGCGGCCTCGATGAACCCGACGGCGGGACGGTCGATATCGGGGGGCGGCGGATGACCCGACGGCCGGAAGCGGAAAAAGCGGTGATCCGTGCCTCCACGCTCGGGATTCTCGCCCAGCGCGACAATCTGTTCCCGCATCTGACCGTCGCCGAAAATATCGCTTTCGCGTTGTGCCACCGAAGCGGCGACGACGGGATGGACGTCGAGGCTGTTCTCCGGTCGGTCGCTCTGGCGGAGCGCGCCAATGCCTATCCAGCCACGCTGTCGGGCGGTGAAATCGCCCGCGCGGGCTTGGCTGTCGCCCTGGCACTCGACGCGCCCCTGATCGTCGCGGACGAGCCGACCGCGGAAGTCGACGAGGCAACCGAGCGGATGATCCTCGCCATTCTGGTCGACAGAAGCCGGAAGGGGAAGGGAGCTTTGATCGCGACCCACAGCCGCGCCGTCGCGGCGATAGCCACGCGGACCCTGCATCTTCGGGACGGACATCTCGTCGAAGGGCCCTTCGTTGAGACCCTCGACGAAGCCGAGCGTCTGTTTGAACGCACCGCTCATCCCATGCTTCGCAATGATCGCGAGGCGCTGATCGAAGCGCGAGGTCTGGGCCGGAATTATGATCTGGGCGCTCTCTCGGTTCATGCGGTGGAAAATGCGGACATCGCCGTACGGCAGGGCGACCGCATCGCCGTCACGGGGCCGTCGGGAAGTGGCAAGTCCACACTGCTGAAAATGCTGGCCGGCATCGTGCGGCCATCGTCGGGCCTCTTGTCGTGGTTCGGTACAGAGACCGCCACGAAGCTCCGTCCTGGCCGGATCGGAGTCGTGTTCCAGGAACCGAGCCTGATCCCGTCGCTGACCGTGCGGGAAAACGTGGCATTGCCGCTGCAATTGGCGGCCCGTTCACCTCAAGGTCGGGTGCATATGAGCGCCGCCGAAGCCCTGGCGTTGCTGTCGCTTGCGGACTTGGCCGACAAGTTGCCGGACGAGCTCTCCGGCGGCCAGATGCAGCGTGTCGCCTTCGCCAGGGCCCTCGTCACCAATCCCGAAATCATCCTCGCCGACGAGCCGACCGGGCAGCTCGACCAGCCGACCGGACGAGCGGTGATGAAGGCGGTCCTCGATGCCCTCGGTGAGAACGAGACCGCACTCCTGCTCACCACCCATGACGAGCGGCTGGCGGCGACCATGGCGACACAATTGCGCATGGACCACGGTCGGCTGGCCGAGGCCGCCTGAAAGGATTTCCATCATGTTCGGTCTTTGGATCAAAGGCATTTTCAAGCGTCGCGCCGTCCAGATCGCGCTGGCCTATTCCGGTGTCGCGATCGCCGTCGCGCTGATCGCGTTGATCGGCGTATTCTCGGTGATCAGCGCGTCGACGATGACCGAGCGCGCCGTCGCGCAAGTCGTCGTCGACTGGCAGGTGCAGCCCAAACTCGCCGCGGACTCCGGTGCGATCAAGACCGCGCTCGAGGCGCTGCCTTCCATCCGCGCAGTCAGTCAGGTCGATTATGCGGACATGCGGGCGCTCCAGGCAACCACCGGCGGGACTGTCCAGACCACGGGGGCCGCGAAGGTTTTCGGCATCGACGCTGGCTACCGGTCTGCTTTCCCGGAACAGATGCGGCTTCTCCTCGGCAGCCTGGATGGCCCGGTGCTGGCGCAGCAGACCGCCGCGAATCTTCATGCGGGAATCGGCGACAGCATCCAGATCCTTCGGCGTGACGGCGCAGCAAGCACGATCACCGTCGCCGGCATCGTCGAACTTCCCAATGCCGATGCCTTGTTCCAGTCGATCGGAGCGCCGGCCGGCGCCGGGCCGACGGCGCCCCCGGACAACGTCGTCATTCTGCCGGCGACGCAATGGTCGACGCTCTTCGCCGCGGATACGTCCGGGACGGTCCAGTTTCACGCCGCGTTTATCCGCGCCGCGCTGGCGCGCTATCCCGATACGGCCTTCATCGAGGAGGCGCGTCAGGTCCGAAACTTCGAGGCGTCCATCGCCGGACAGGCCCTCGTCGGTGACAATCTCGGCGCCCGCCTCGATGCGGTTCGCGGCGACGCGATCTACGCCCGGGTTATCTTCCTGTTTCTCGGTCTGCCGGCGGCTGTGCTCGCCATCTTGCTGACCGTTTCGCTGCTCCTGACCGACCGCGATCACAAGAGCCGGAATGAAGCGCTGCTGCGGATACGCGGCTTCGATCGCTCGGCGATACTGCGCCTGATCGCCTCCGAAGAAGCCATCGGCGCGGCCGGGGCCGCTATCGTTGGCTCACTGGCGGCGTTGATCCTGTCCGCCCTGCAATTCGGGACGGCCTCGCTGTCGTCGTCGGCACTTATGTGGATCGCCCTGTCAGGCATTGGCGGTTTCGCCGTTGCGCTACTCTGCGGCATTCTGCCTGCGCTTCGGCGGTTGCGCGGCGAAACCGTGCTGCGCGGACGAACATCCATGAGCCGGGGCAGCGATCCGCTATGGCAGCGGCTTTGGCTCGATCTCATCTTCCTGGCCGGAGCCGTGGTGATTTTCCTGCAGTCGGCTAGTTCCAACTATCAGGTCGTGCTGGCGCCCGAGGGCGTGACCGCGACGGCCGTCGACTACACCGCCTTCCTGTCGCCGCTGCTGTTCTGGGTCGGCAGCGTACTGCTGACGATCCGGCTGGCTTCCTGGTGGATCGGCCGTTCCGCCGGGACCATGGAAGCTACGACGATCCGGATTGGCCTGGCCAAAGCCACCGCCCCGAGCGTCGCAGCCGGCCTGTCACGGCAGCATCGGCGGATCGCCGGCGGCATCGCGCTGGTGTCTCTAGCCTTCTCCTTCGCTGTCGCCGCGTCCATCTTCAACCTGACCTACAACGGCCAGACGCGCGTCGACGCGATGCTGACCAACGGCGCTGACGTAACCGTCACCGGCTCCACCGCGACGCCGGTTGGTCCTGTTGTCCAGACGATTCAAGCGATGCCGGGCGTGGTGGCCGCCGTCCCGATGCAGCATCGCTTTGCCTATGTCGGCAACGACCTCCAGGATATCTACGGCATCGATCCGACACGGATCGGCAAGGCGACGGCAGTCGAGGACGCCTATTTCGCCAACAAAAATGCAGCGGCGACGCTGAAAGCGCTGGAAACGAATCCAGACGGCGTGCTGGTCTCCCAGGAGACCGTCAACGATTTCCAGCTGGCAATCGGCGACCCGATCAAGTTGCGGCTTCAAAATGCCAAAACGCACCAATACGAGGCGATCTCGTTCAAGTTCGTCGGCGTGGCGCTGGAATTTCCGACCGCGCCGAAGGATTCCTTCCTC
The DNA here is from genome assembly GCF_036549495.1 of Aurantimonas sp. C2-5-R2. Classification (NCBI taxonomy): domain Bacteria; kingdom Pseudomonadati; phylum Pseudomonadota; class Alphaproteobacteria; order Hyphomicrobiales; family Aurantimonadaceae; genus Aurantimonas; species Aurantimonas sp. C2-5-R2. The sequence continues at coordinate 9,015 of NZ_JAZHLJ010000064.1, read as the reverse complement.
GTCGCCAATGCGAGCTACCTCGCAACGCAGACAGGCTCGTCGGCGCATGAGCTCTTGCTTGTTCGTTCGCTCGGCGACCCGAAAGCCTTGGCTGCGGCGATCCGCCAGGACCTTGGCTCGACGTCGGGCTATACGGTCACCGATCTGGAATCCGCCTTCCACATCATTGCCTCGAGCCTGACAGCCGTCGATCTCGGACGGCTCACCACGGTCGAAATCGCCTTCGCGGTCGTCCTGCTGGCCGCCGCGACCGGCCTGATGCTGTTCTTCGGCTTTGCCGAGCGCAAACGCACCGCCGAAATTCTCGCCGCTCTTGGGGCTTCGGGCGCGGAAATCGGCGGCTTCCTGTGGAGCGAGGCGTTGCTGATCCTGGTGCCGGGCACGGTTATCGGCTCGCTGATCGGCGTCGTGGCCGCCGACATGCTGGTGAAGCTTCTGTCCGGCATCTTCGATCCGCCGCCGGATGCGCTCTCCTATCCGCTGATCCAGCTGATCGGCTTCGCTTTGGTCGGCGTCGTGGCGACGGTCGCGGCCGTTCAGATGGCCAGGCTGCGGCTCGCACGAGAGGTCGCGGCCTAACATGGATGATTTTCGACCCACCCCGGACTTACCGCTGTCCAGGCAAGCTGCCCAAGACGTTTCAAACCTCGATGTCTCCACATTCACGGCGACCAACCAACCTGCGTCGACCGTGGCTCGGGAAGTCGGTCCCGGCAGGGACTTCGCTCTTGTGAGCATCGTCGTTCCGGCACGCAACGAGGCGGCAAATCTTGCTGTATTGCTGCGCGAGATCGAGGCAGCTCTCGCCGCCCGCGGCCATGAGATCCTAGTCGTCGACGACGGCTCGACCGACGCGACGGCGGAAACCTTGGCGGGTCTTTTGGCTGAGGGCATCCCGCTTCGTCACATCCGCCACGATCGCCCTGCGGGACAGAGCCGGGCCATTCGCAGTGGCGTTCTTGCCGCGAGCGGTGATCTCGTCGTCACCATCGATGGCGACGGCCAGAACGATCCCGCCTTCATTCCAGTGCTCGTTGCGGCGCTGGAGTCGGCCGGGCCAACGGTCGGCCTTGCCGCCGGCCAGCGCACTGGCCGGACCGACAGCAGGCTCAAGCAGCTTTCCTCGCGTTTTGCCAACCGCCTTCGCACGGCCATCCTGAAGGACGCGACCCGCGACACCGGTTGCGGGTTGAAGGCAATGCCCACCGAACTGTTCCGCCGGTTGCCCTATTTCGATGGCTGGCACCGCTATCTTCCGGCGCTGGTGCTCCGGGAGGGACTGACTGTCGTGCATATCGACGTCAAGGATCGCCAGCGCCGCTTCGGTCGCTCCAATTACGGCATTTTCGATCGCGGTCTTCGCGGAGTTCTCGATCTCTTCGGGGTCTGGTGGCTGCGTAAGCGGGCGCTGGTGCGGCCAGATGTCGGCGAAATCATCCCGGATCAACCGCTATGAACGACCTTATCACCTATCTCCGCCATGTCTTCGTCGACCAGTTCGATGTCTGGGTCGCGCTCGGCTTCGTCGCCCAATTGATGTTCACCGGCCGCTTCGTGGTCCAGTGGCTTGCCTCCGAGCGAGCCCGGCGAAGCGTGATCCCCGTCGCTTTCTGGATATTTTCCCTGGCAGGCGGTGCATTGCTGCTAGTCTATGCGATCCAGCGGCGTGACCCGGTATTCATCTTGGGACAGGCGGCGGGCCTGTTCGTCTATACGCGCAATCTCATTCTCATCTGGGGCGAGCGGAAGCGGGCCTCGCCGGAGTTCGATTTGGCGGCCCCTTGAAACGGTAAGTGCGGCCATCGACTGCATTCCATTTCGGCCAAATAATCGGTGGTTGAGTCAGGCACCGACGCCGAGGAATTGATGAGGCGTTCGTACATGCAGCGCGTCCATCTTCCTGCTCTTCTCGGTGAGGCTTTGGCTGAACTCCGCGTCGACCCGGACGACGTCCATTATCTTGTCGGCCTTGGTCGTCCGGTCGCGCTGCGGCTGTTCCCAAGGTGGCAAAGCCCAGTCTTCTTCATCTACTCCATTCTGGTACGCATCCTCGACTGATGATCCTTCGATTTCGGGAGCAGACCAGTGGGTGGGCGCGGTGATCGGGTCGCTGACCATTGCAAACTGTAGCGCCGGTCGATCACTCATAGAAGCTGACGTTCCTTCCAGGCGAAATGGCGCCGAGACTTGACCGACCGCGTGAAGTCGGCCCATCAGTCGCGCCGAATGCAGATAGTGCCACAGCCCAATGCCGCACCGTATTCTGCGCAATAGGAGCTGCGAGATGGCGCGAAAAATTCGGGACGCGAGTTGGCTTGAGAACGAGGCAACCGATGCCGAGCCTCCGGAGCCGTGCTGGCTATGCGGCCGATTGCTGGGTGAGACCGTGGACCGCTTCCACCCGATCCCCAAAAGCCGGANAGGCAACCGATGCCGAGCCTCCGGAGCCGTGCTGGCTATGCGGCCGATTGCTGGGTGAGACCGTGGACCGCTTCCACCCGATCCCCAAAAGCCGGAGTGGCCGTGACACCGTTCTTGTCCATCCCATCTGCCGGGAGACCATCGACGCCAATTTCACGGCGAGCGAACTGGTCCGCCACGCAGAAAGCGGGACGCCCCTCACGGATAACGAGACGGTCGCACGCTTCGTAAAATGGGTCGCCAAAAAGCCTGCCGACTTTCACTCTGCAACCAAGTAGGGTCGTCAGCCGAACGTCGGCTTCGCCACCTCTTCTACCGGAGATAGGACCGTCCGATTTTGGCCCTGCTACGCCGTAAGTGCCCCTATCATTCCTCTTCTGCCAACGATGACCCGGACGCACTGTCCGGCAAGTGCCCCGCACGGCGTCGAGGCCTCGGTCCACATGGAGCCATCGATCTCATATAAGACTTCGGCGACAAGGGATTGCTGATCGTGGCGCGGGCGAAGACCTTCCCCCCCCAAGACCGAGGCTGAAGAGTCATCCCCCGAGGGCTGGCGGCGGCGGATTGGGTGCTTCCATGAAGGTGTGTGGCCGGAGCCAAGCTTTCCCGTATTTTGCTGTTCGTTTCGATTGCCTTTTTCCGCGTCGACGGGCGCTCAGTTCCCTGGTGCTGAGGCTCACCCCGTCGACGACAGAAAGCTGCCAAGAGTGGGGTGAGCCAACGTCATACGAAATCGAGCCATCCTTTACGACGTAGAGCCAGATTCCTGGCGCGTCAGGAGATTCGGTGACGCGTCAGGGTCAGTCTTTTTCGATCGAACGCCTCAGCTGCACCCGCTCGTCGAGCCGCAGGTGTCGCATTTCAGGCAGGTGCCGTTGCGGACCATCGAGTAGTTGCCGCACTCCGAGCAGCTGTCGCCGGTGTAGCCCTTCATCATCGCCATGGCGCGACGCTCGGCGCTGGTCGCCTTCGCGCCGGCATCGGCCGAGACGTTGGCCGCGTCCCGGTCGCTGGCCGGGAAAGCCAGCGGCTGGTCGAACAGCCCCTGCGCCGGCGTGACGTCGGCGGTCGGGGCGGGAGTGGCGACCGGGGCCTCTTCGTAGTCGCGCTTGAAGGCGACGGCCGCGGCCGTTGCAGGCGTCGCCGAAACCGCGGCCACGACACTGCCGCCGCGAGTGGAAACCGCCGTGGCCGCGACGCTGCCGCCGGAGCCGCTGGTGTTGGCGGCGGCGCGGGCCGAGGCCTTCACCACCGCCGCGCCTTTCGCGGGTTCGCTGCCGCCGCGATCGCCGGGACCGGTGAGGGTCCCGCCGGCCGGCGATCCCGCCAGCGCGCCGGCCGGATCGTTCGAGACCAGCCGGAACTTCGCGGTTTGGCCGCGCACCATGCCGTGCGAGACCGGCGAAATCGGCTGCGGCTTGTCGCCTTCGACGCCGCGGCCGAGGCCGGAGGCGCCGAACTCCTCCGGCTGGACATGGGCGAGATCGTGTCGGCCGAGATAGGAGACGGCGAGTTCCCGGAAAATGTAGTCGAGGATACTCGTGGCGTTCTTGATCGCCTCGTTGCCCTGGACCATGCCGGCCGGCTCGAATCTCGTGAAGGTGAACGCCTCGACATACTCTTCGAGCGGCACGCCGAACTGCAGGCCGAGCGAAATGGCGATGGCGAAATTGTTCATCATCGCGCGGAAGGCTGCGCCCTCCTTGTGCATGTCGATGAAGATCTCGCCGATGCGCCCGTCGTCGAATTCGCCGGTGCGAAGATAGACCTTGTGGCCGCCGACGATGGCCTTCTGGGTGTAGCCCTTGCGCCGGTTCGGCAGTTTTTCGCGATCGCGCACTACGCGCTCGACGATGCGCTCGACGATGCGTTCGGCGACCTCGGCCGCGCGGGCCGGCGCCGAGGCGGCGATCAACGCCGCTGTCGCCTCCTCGATGTCCTCGTCCTCGTCGTCATCGGCGATCAGCGAGGCGTTGAGCGGTTGCGAGAGCTTGGAGCCGTCGCGATAGAGCGCGTTGGCCTTCAGCGCCAGTTTCCACGACAGCATGTAGGCGGCGTTGCAATCCTCGACCGTCGCGTCGTTCGGCATGTTGATGGTCTTGGAGATCGCGCCGGAAATGAACGGCTGGGCCGCCGCCATCATATGGATGTGCGACGCGACCGACAGATAGCGCTTGCCGATCCGCCCGCAGGGATTGGCGCAGTCGAATACCGGCAGGTGCTCGTCCTTCAGGAACGGCGCGCCTTCCAGCGTCATCGCCCCGCAGACATGGACGTTGGCTGCATCAATGTCCTTCCGCGAAAAGCCGAGGAAGGACAGGAGCTCGAAGGAGAAGTCATTGAGTTGGGCGTCGGTGAGGCCGAGCGTCTCCTTGCAGAATTTTTCGCCGAGCGTGAACTTGTTGAACACGAACTTGATGTCGAAGGCTTGGCCGAGCGCCGCGTTGAGCGCCGCGATCTCAGCCTCGCCGAAGCCCTTGGCGGCGAGCGAGCCGGGATTGATCGCCGGAGCCTGGTCGAGATTGCCGTGGCCGACGGCGTAGGCCTCGATCTCGGCGATCTCGTGCGGGGCATAGCCGAGCGAGGTGAGGGCTTCCGGTACGGCGCGGTTGATGATCTTGAAATAGCCGCCGCCGGCGAGCTTCTTGAACTTCACCAGCGCGAAATCGGGCTCGATGCCGGTGGTGTCGCAGTCCATCACAAGGCCGATCGTGCCGGTGGGCGCGATCACCGAGACCTGGGCGTTACGGTAACCGTTCTCCGAGCCGAGTTCGACCGCCTCGGCCCAAGCCGCCTTGGCGCGGCCGGAGAGGCGCTTGTCGGTCAGCGAAGCGTGGTCGAGCGGCACCGGGTCGACCGACAGCGTTTCGTAACCGTCGGAAAGGCCGTGAGCGGCGCGGGCATGATTGCGCATGACGCGCAGCATGGCGTCGGCGTTACGCTCGTAGTCGGGGAAGGCGCCGAGATGACCGGCCATTTCGGCCGAGGTCCGGTAGGCGACGCCGGTCATCAGCGCCGAAATGGCGCCGCAGATCGACCGACCCTCGTCGGAATCATACGGAATGCCGGCGGTCATCAACAGGCCGCCGATATTGGCGAAGCCGAGGCCAAGCGTGCGGTAGTCGTAGGAGAGCTGGGCGATCTCCTTCGACGGGAACTGCGCCATCATGACCGAAATTTCCAGGACGATCGTCCACAGCCGGGTCGCGTGCTCGAAGGCCGCCGTGTCGAAGCGCTTGATGCCGTCCGGCCCGTCCAGCCCTTCCTCGCGGAACTGGATGAGGTTGAGCGAGGCGAGATTGCAGGCCGTGTCGTCGAGGAACATGTATTCCGAGCACGGGTTCGACGCGCGGATCGGGCCGGCTGCCGGGCAGGTGTGCCAGTCGTTCATCGTGGTGTTGAAGTGCAGGCCCGGATCCGCAGAGGCCCAGGCGGCATAGCCGATCTGCTCCCAAAGTTCGCGGGCCTTGAGGGTCTTCGATACCTTGCCGTCGGTGCGGCGGATGAGATCCCAGTTCCCATCCTCCTCGACCGCGCGTAAAAAGTCGTCCTTGAGCGAGACGGAATTGTTGGAGTTCTGACCGGAGACGGTGAGATAGGCCTCCGAATCCCAGTCGGTGTCGAAGACCGGGAATTCGAGGTCGGTATAGCCCTGGCGCGCGAACTGGATGATGCGCTTGGCGTAGTTCTCCGGCACCTGGGCGCGCTTGGCGTCCTTGACGGCGCGCTTCAGCGCCGGGTTCTTCATCGGGTCGAAGCAGTCGCCGTCCGGCCCTTCGCAATTGACGCAGGCCGACAGGATCGCCTTGAGATGCTTGGAGACGGTCTTGGAGCCGGTGACGAGTGCGGCGACCTTTTCCTCCTCGCGCACCTTCCAGGAAATGTACTTCTCGATGTCGGGATGGTCGATGTCGACGACGACCATCTTGGCGGCCCGCCGGGTGGTCCCGCCGGACTTGATCGCGCCTGCCGCCCGGTCGCCGATCTTGAGGAAGCTCATCAGACCGGACGACTTGCCGCCGCCGGCGAGCGTTTCGCCTTCGCCGCGCAGGTAGGAGAAGTTGGAGCCGGTGCCCGAGCCGTATTTGAACAGCCGCGCCTCGCGCACCCACAGATCCATGATGCCGCCGTCATTGACGAGATCGTCGGCGACGGACTGGATGAAGCAGGCGTGCGGCTGCGGGTGCTCGTAGGAGGATGTCGAGCGGGTCAGTTCGCCGGAGCGGTAGTCGACGTAGTAATGGCCCTGGCCCGGGCCATCGATGCCGTAGGCCCAGTGGAGGCCGGTGTTGAACCATTGCGGCGAATTGGGCGCGACCTTCTGGGTCGCGAGCATGTAGGCGAGTTCGTCGCGGAAGGCGGCCGCGTCCTTTTCCGAGGCGAAATAGCCGCCCTTCCAGCCCCAGTAGGTCCAGGTACCGGCGAGCCGGTCGAAGACCTGCCGGGCGTCCATTTCCGAGCCGGTGCGCTCGTCCTCGGGCAGCTTGGCGAGCGCGGCCTCGTCCGCGACAGAGCGCCACAGGAAGGAGGGGACGTCGTTTTCCTCGACCTTCTTCAGCCGGGCCGGCACGCCAGCTTTGCGGAAATACTTCTGCGCCAGAATGTCGGACGCCACCTGGCTGAACTGCGCCGGCACGTCGATGTCGGCGAGGCGGAAGACCACCGAACCGTCCGGGTTGCGGATCTCGCTGGTCGCCTTGCGAAACGTGATCGCGTCATACGCGTTCTTGCCGGCCTCGGTGTATCGGCGATCGATCTTCATGCCCATGACGGTCCCATCCTCGTCTAAAATTTTCTTGCCGCAAAGAATCGCCCGCCAGCGAAGTTCCCCCTCCGCCCGGTGCGTATCCCCCAATTGTCGTGAATCGCCCATCTTGTGCGAGGGCCGTTCAGCGACACTAGATATAGTGTATTTGAGGTGGTTAAGCGACCCTTAATTCTGGGTCACACCGATTTGTCGTGATCGGATTTCCGCTTTTTTTCGCCCTGTGGGCGGAAGGACACGGCCTGCGTTATGCCCTCATAAGGCGGGCCAGCATCGACGATACAAGGCTAGAGTGAGTCCGGCCGGATGGTCAACGGGCTTCGGGATCGCCACGCGATTATCGCCGGTCGGTAGCCGCCGTCACGAGGATAGCGGGGATAAGTCTCGCCTTCCGCTTTCGCCTGTAGCAGAAGGGCCGAATCGGATCTGTGTCTTGCGACTGTGGTCAAAATGCCGCATCTACGGGCGGTCTTGTGAAGACCGCGTTGGTTTTCGGGCGGCGTACCGTCCGATTTGAAGACGATAGCGTTCATTGCGTCGAGGAATATTGTGGTCATTACGAATCTGGTGGGCGCAACGACTGACGAGGGGCGTCGATTGGAAGCCATTGTGGAACCACACAGCGACTCGCGTATCAGGTTGACCGCGGCCGACCTCTTGGACACCGAGCCGGAGGTCGCCTTCGATCGAATCACACGGCTGGCCGCGCGTATCATCGGCGTGCCGGTATCGCTGGTCTCGATCCTCGACACCGACCGGCAATTCTTCAAAAGTCAGGTGGGCCTCCCCGACATCTGGGCCGAGCGGCGCGAGACCCCGCTCAGCCATTCCTTCTGCCAGTATGTTGTCGCCAGCGGCGAACCTTTGGTCGTCGACGATGCGCGGTCGCATCCGCTGGTGCGCGGAAACCTCGCCATCGATGATCTTGGCGTGGAAGCCTATCTCGGTGTGCCGATTCGCACCCCTGACGGAGCTGTCATCGGCTCGCTTTGCGCGATCGATCATGCGCCGCGCCACTGGACGTCAGAGGATCGGCGGGCGATCGAGGATCTGGTGTCGATGCTCGGGACGGAGCTGGTGCTGCGCGAGGAGGTGCGGTTCCGCCGCGAGGCGGAGGAGCAGGCGCAGCTCTTGGCCCGCGAGATGGCCCATCGGGTGAAGAATTCGCTGGCAACGGTTCAGGCGATCGTGTCGTTGTCGCTGCGCTCCAGGCAGCCGGCCGAAGCGATCCGCCCGGTGCTTCTCGAACGCCTCGGCTCACTGGCCAAAACGCAGTCTCTGGTGATGGTGGCCGACTGGAGGGGCGCGTCGTTCGCCGCGATCGTGGCATCGGAAATCGAGCACTATGACGTCGGAACCCGTATTCGCACTGCAGGCCCCGAGGTCTGGATCGCCCCAGGCGATGCGGTGACCATTGGAATGATCCTGCACGAGCTGGCGACGAACGCGGCGAAATACGGCGCCCTGGCGCCGGGCAGGGAAGGGACCATCGATATCGATTGGCAGGAGGCGACGTCGGAAGGCGAGGGACGAAGACTGCGTCTGACCTGGCGCGAGGATGGTCGACCCGGCACATCGGCGGCACCGGAATCCGACGACACCGAGCCCTCAGGTTTCGGCAGCGAGCTTCTCGATAAGCTGATCGTCCGGCAGCTTGCGGGACGGATCGATCGTGACTGGTCAGACCGCGGGCTCGTCTTCACAGCCGACTTCGCCATTTCGGAGCCGATGTCGGCTTAGCATTACAGTTGCTCTTTGGATCTGAGATGCGCTTGTCGAGCTGCGGCTTGGTGGGCGCGTCGCCAAGTTGACCAAGCAATGACGTG